>NZ_CAXTHK010000003.1:0-122087 GCF_964244045.1 uncultured Jatrophihabitans sp.
CGGTGGCGGTGGCGGTGGCGGTGGCGGTGGCGGTGGCGGGGGCGGGGGCGTCGAGGCGGCGGCGGGCGCTGCGACCGCGGTCGTCGGAACCTCGACGTCGGGGGCGACGGCGAGCAGCAGGCCGCCGGCCCGGGCGGTGCCCTGCCCGAGGTCGTTCCACCGCACGACCGGGGCGTCGGCGTCGACGTTGCCCAGCCCGGCGCGGATCGAGCGCACGCCGCCCGGCAACACGCTGCGCACCCCATCGTGGCCGGCGGGCAGGGCGAGGCGTTGCTCGCCGTACTCGGTGGCCACGACCGCCCAGGCGTGCCCGACGACGCTGATCGCCAGACCGTGGGCGGTCGGTGCGAACGCGACGTAGTCGACACCGCGCGCCACCTCGGCGATGCGGTCGGCCAGGGCCGAGCCGTCGCCGCCGCCGTGCGCTGTCTGCTCGAGCGCCGCCACCACCTGGTCGACGACGTCCTCCGAGCCTGGCGCGGCCGAGCACAGCACGATCAGATCGCCATACCGGCCGAGCACCCCGTCACCGGGCGTCGAATGCAGCCTGATGCTCACACCCTCACTCCGTTCGGGTCGCCCAAAGCGCCATGCCCTCGGTTCGCTCCGCAAGCTGCGCTCACACCAATCTCCCGCCGAAGAATCGCCAGTGGATGTTGAAGACGCGCATCGGCCCGTTGACCCAGACCCAGACGGCCAGCCACACCAGGACGAAGTCGACGATGAAGAAGACCTGCGGAATCAGGTGGTCGGGCAGCGGGTCGGAGTCCCACCCCTTGATCCACGGCAGGACGCCGTTGTCGGCAAGGAAGTAGACGACCAGGCCCTCGTTGATGATCGTGATGAAGCCGAAGAACGTGGGCCAGTCCTTCTCCCAGCGCCACTGCATCAGGAAGTGGTAGATGCACTCCCAGACGATGCCGAGGACACCTGTCCACAGCAGGATGGCGAACGCGTCCTGAAAGCGATCCTTGGTGCCGATGTCGACGGAGACGCCGTTGGTGTGCAGGGTGGCGGGGATGATCAAGGCAACGATCGCGGTGACGATCCCGCCGATCACCGCGGTGAAGAAGATGCGGGACTGGATTCGTCCCCAGAGTGTGGGCAGCATTGCTGTTTTCCGTCCTCAGATCTGCTTGTTCTTGGCCCACTTGAGCCACTGGCTGACCGACCGCGCCGGCCCGATCTTCTTGCAGAAGCCGCGTTTGGCGAGATCGTCGGCGATCTCCTGGGCGGCGACCTGCAGGCCCAGGAAGGTGTCGACACCCGGGAAGTAACCACCCAGCGTCGGCGAGCCGGACGCATAGATCACCCCTGGCGCGTTGGCCGTGCCGCGTAGCTCGAAGGTGCGCTCGACGTCGAGGCGGCCCTTGGGGTTGCGGCCCGCCCCGCTGTGGTCGAGCAGGTCCTTCAGGACGCGGTGCTCGGCGATGTCGGCCTCGAGACCGGTGCAGTCGATGACGAAGTCGGCGGCGACATCGAAGGGGCCCTGCTGGGTCTTGACCGTGGTGACGATCCGGCCGTCGGGGGCCACCGACATCGACTCGGCAGTGCCCTGCATGAGGCGGTACCAGCCCTCGTCGCGACCCTTTTTCATGTCGGCCTGCCAGTTACGCCGCCAGGGCGTGTTCGTGCCACCCATCTCGTCGTAGGCGACCGCCCGCTCGTCGCCCTCGAGCCGACGCATCTTGGACTTCAGCTGGCCGCCCCACACCGACTTCGGATAGTTGAAGCCCTGGTAGGCGAAGCCGTTGCCCCCCTTGCGCCGGTTCCACGCGTTCTTGCCGTGCGAGCCGCTGATGAAGGTGCGGAACAGGTGGACGATCTGGACGTTGGTGTTGTGCTTGGCCCGGTCGTCCATGAGGCGCTGCAGCACGCGGGAGGCGACGATGCCGCCGCCGCGGATGAGCACGGTGCCCGGCCGCGTCCGCAGCTGGTTGTAGACGTGCTCGTGGTCCTCGTAGGCGCTGACGACGTGGTGGAAGTCCTGCATCTTGGTGCGGAAGTCCTGCAGGTCGGGCAGGTACTTCAGCCCCGGGTAGCCGATGGCCACGTGCACGTATTGCGAGCGGAAGGCGATGCGCTTGGTGGTTGCGGCACCCTCGGGTGGAGTCAGGATCGTGAAGTAGCCGCCGCCCTGCCGACGCCGGATCATGCGCACCTGGCCCTTGACCAGCATGTCCCAGTAGCGAATGCGCTTGGCCTCGCGCTCGAGGTGGCCGAAGACCACGCCGGCCTTGGGTGTGTAGTAGTCGCGCCAGATCGGTTCGAGGAAGACCTGGATCGCGGTCTTGAGTTTCTTCTCGCGCCACGCCTCCTCGATGGCGTAGGACGGGAAGCCCCAGATGTTGTCCGGGCGCGACGCGGAGTCCGAGCGGATGCGCTCGGGACGTGGGATCTGCGAGACGCGGGTGAGGTACTCGTACGTCTGCCACGGGTGGTCGATGTTCGACAGCACCCGGATCTGATCTGTTGGCACGCCGGCGATCCGCAGGTAGTCCACCGTGACGAACGAGCCGATACCGCCACCGATGGTGACGAACGGGACGTCGACGATCGGGATACCGGCGGCCTGCACCATCTGATCGCTCCACCAGTCCGACGCGATCAGCTGGTCGTTCAGATCACCCTGCTGCGCCGGCGTGTTCGACTGCGCGACCGACATGCCACTCCCCCTCGTCACTGGCTATTGCGTGCCGCCCCGCCGACGCCGGGTGGCGTCGGGGCGGGCGAGTGCGAGGAACATATCCAGAAGATGTGGCGGAGATAAGGGCAAAGCGCAGCGGCGTCCTCGGTTCGTCATAATCCGCGCCGGACCGATCAGAACAGACCGGGCAAACCGGCGTTCAGGTGCCGGACTGTGGCAGGCATCGACCAGGTACCGACGTGCGATCATGCCGATGCCGGACGGCAATCGGTCCCGAACGTCCGGCGCGCAAGCGAGGAGGCGACGTGCCCGACGAGTTCGGCCGCTATCGGCTCATCGAGCTGCTGGGCCGCGGCGGCATGGGCGAGGTCTACCGCGCCCACGACACGGTGCGCGACCGGGTCGTCGCGCTGAAGGTGCTGCCCGACTACCTCGCCGGTGACGAGTCGTTCGAGACCCGCTTCCGTCGCGAGTCGCGGATGGCGGCGAAGCTCAACGAGCCGCACATCATCCCGATCCACGACTTCGGCGAGATCGACGGGCGGCTGTTCCTCGACATGCGGCTCGTCGAGGGGCACGACCTCGGTTCGATACTGGCCAGCCGCGGCGTGCTTCCGGTCGGCGTGGCCGTCGAACTGGTCGCCCAGATCGCGTCCGCCCTGGACGCCGCGCACCTGAGCGGCCTCGTGCACCGCGACGTCAAGCCGTCGAACATCCTGTTGACCGGTCTCACCGACGCCTTGGACGATGTGCCCTTCGCCTACCTCGTCGACTTCGGCATCGCGCGCTCGGCGGCGCAGGAGGGCACGGCGTTGACGGCCACCACCGCGACCGTCGGCACGGTGGCCTACATGTCGCCCGAGCGGATCAGCGGGTTGCCCAGCGACCTGCGCACCGATGTTTATGCGCTGGCGTGCGTGCTGTACGAGACGCTCACCGGTCGCAAGCCCTACGACGGCGAGATGTTCGCGCAGATGTACGCGCACCTGCACACTGCCCCGCCCGCTGCGTCCGCCCGTCGCTCCGAGGTCCCGCCCCAGCTCGACGCGGTGATCGCGAAGGGCATGGCCAAGGATCCCGATCAGCGGTATCTGAGCGCGGGCGCTCTCGCCACCGCTGCCCGCGCGGCAGTGCGCGACGCCGTGCGGACCGACACCGTCCGCGACCGGCCAGCCGCATTCGGCGCCGTAGGCGCGCCCGTCGCACCGCCGCGTGGCGATACCGGGTCAGGGGTCTGGACGCCGCCCCCACCACCGCGTACGCCGAACACACCGCCGCTCGGCAGCGCCCCGCCGTTCCCACCGGCCGGGCCGGGGCGAGTCCCGGACGCCGGCCGTTCGCGGCGCACGGCAGCCATCGCGGCAGCCATCGTCGTGGTGCTCGCGATCGGCGCGGCGATCGCGTTCGTGGCATCGCGCGGCAGCAACGACTCGGCGGCGAACGGGAGCAGCTCGGCGGCGGTGTCGAGCAGCGGGTCGTCGTCGCCGCCGACGACGTCCGGGGGTACTGCTGCGGCACCGGTGCTGGCGACCGGCTCCGCGGCCACGCCCACGGTGTCGTGGGCGCACTTCGCGGCCTTCTCGAAGCTGCTCGGCACCCGCGACGGCGACACCGACGCCGCCTTCAACCATGGCTCGTGCACGCTGTCGGGCCCCGGCACGGACAGCGCGCTCGGCGTCGACGACGAGGTCACCTGCACGTACTCCGGCTCGGCGCAGAACTCGGCACAGAAGATGACCGTCGCTCGCTTTGACAGCCCCAGCGTCCTGCAGGCCTACCTCGGCAAGCGCATCGGCCTGGGCTTCGGCGAGCAGGTCTGGACGGTCTCTGGCCAACCGCGCGGCGTGACGGTCGTGTCGCCGCACGGCGGCACGGGCCCGTCGTCGCTGGCCTCGACCATCTGCGGCCTGCCGGGCTACCTGGTGCAGGTCAGCGCACCCGATCGCACACAGGTCGACACCGATGCGCTGCACGAGCAGACCTGGGACAAGGCAACCTTCCCCGATGCCGTGCCGCCGGAGTGCGACAGCACCTTCCGCACGGCCCAGCCGTCGGCGGTGGCCTCGGCGTCGGTGGGGCCGGCGAAGGGCGTGTTGAGCATGGCGTCCGAGATCATCGAGCCGTTGACGCAGCAGGGCGACAGCTCGCGGACAGGTTTCCAGGTGATCACGTCGGCAGGGGTCGAGGCCATCTCGGTCGGGCAGCAGGGCTCGGTGACGTTCTGGTCGGAGGCCGGCAACACGCTCCAGCAGGTCGGGACCAGCACGTACCCGTACTCGTCGTCGCTCGGTCCGCCCGACGCCGGCGCGACGGGGGCCGTACTCACCGGCATGACCCACGCGACGTTCGTGGTGAGCGGCACGTTCTCCGGAGACGGGTCGGGCAATGCGGTGGCCTATACCGACGGCAGCAAGGGCTGGGGCGCGATCAAGGCGCAGTCCAACGGCGACCTGACGCCGTCCGGCAAGGGCGTCGGGATCGGCGGCGTGGGGCTCAGCAACAATTTGGCCCTGACCGGTGGCCGGTTGGCGACCTATGACTGCTCGAGCCAGGTACCTATCGCCGACTGCAGCGAGAACAACCGCATCATCAAGTACTGGACGTGGAAGAAGGACCACTTCAATCAGACGGGCAGCGCCGGGCGGACCAAGTAAGGCGGGCGAGGGCGTGCGTAGCCACTTCGCCTCGAGTTCGTTGCAAGGAGTCCGCGACGCCGTCGACCAATCATGCGAGCACCCCGAGAGCGTTCGTAGCCATCCCGACCACGATCGGGACCACTCCGAGGCAGACGAACGACGGCAGGAAGCAGGCTGCCAGCGGAGCCATGGCGGTGATCCCGGCGCGTTGCGCCCGGGCGGTGGCCGCCGCAATCGCCTCCGCCCGCAGCTCGGCCGCGTGCCGCTCGAACGCGTCGGCCAGCCGGATCCCGCTGTCGGCGCTGCGCACCGCACTCATGGCCAGCGGCCGGAGCGAATGGGCCGCCGGCACCAGGCTCCACGCATCCTCGGCGCTCGCCCCGAGTCGGAGCAGGCCGGCAACCCGCAGCAGCAGGTCGGCGGACGCGGCGGCGGCTGCCGGCGCCGCGAGGGACAGTGCGTCGGCCAGCGGGCGCCCGCTGCGCAGCACCGCGGCCGCGAGGTCCAGCGGCAGTGCGACGGAGCGGTCGAGCCGCGGGGCCCCCGGCCGGCGCGCCGCAGCCCGGACCGCCAGCCCGACGATCGGGCCTACCACGACCCCCACCACAATGCCCGTCACCGACCCGACAGCGACGAGGCAGGCGACGGCCGACAGCACCGCGGCCACCGCAGCCGCGTGCGGACCGTCGAGCGACCGACGCGGTGTGCTGCCTTCGTCCCGAATCCGCGGTCGACCGCGAATCCGCCGTCGACCAGGCGGCATCGCGAGCAGCGCACCGGCCAGCCACAACCACCCGATGGTCATCCTTGTTCGGCCCGTCGCAGCACGGTGCGGATCCACAGGACCCCGGAGACGTCAAGTACGACACCCACGAGGCACAGCAGGCGGCCGGCGGAAGACCCACTGAGGATCCCGACCGGCGACGCGCCCATCGCAGTGCCGAGGCCCAGGCCGAGCACCGGCAACAGGGCGACGAGCGCCGCCGACGCCCGCGGGCCGGCGAGCGCCACGGTGACCGCGCGGCGTTGGGTGTCGGCGGCAGTCAGGTCGTCGGCGACCCGGTCCAACACCGCACCGAGCGCCGACCCGGTGTCCTGCCCGAGCCGCCACGCCACCCCCACCGCGCGCAGCCCAGGACGCGGATCGGCCTCGAGCACGCTCGACGGATCACCGCGGCCCGCCTCGTCGGCGGCCTGCTCGAAGACGGCACGTACCCGTGGCGCGGCCGTTGCGGCAGCTGCCAACGCACGGGCGGGCAGGCTGCCGGCCGCAAGCTCAGCTGTCAGGATGCGGACCGCAGCGAGCACCGCATCATGCTGACCGCGGGCTCGACGGCGCAGCACCACATCGGCCGCCAGCCGGGCGGCGAGCGCGGCGAGCGCCGCACCCGCGGCGGCCAGCACCACACCCAGCGTCGACCCGACGGCAACCGCGGTCGCGCCGACCACGGTGATGGACATGACCCGCCCGCTCATCACTCGCCGGCGCGCGCCGTGCGTCGAGGACCGGCCGGCACGCCCGACGGCCAACCGGCCGCGACTGCCCAGCGCCGTCATCCGGGCCGGCGCGGCGCGAGGCGTCAAGGTCGCCAGCAGCGCTACGGCCACCAGCGCCCACGCGTTCGCCGTCACCGCGACACCAGTCGCTCGGCGCGCAACCACGCCGCCCCGCGCCCGTCGACGTGCGACCACACCGAGGAGACGGACAGCTCGTCACCGCCGCGATCGAGCAGGCCGATCTCGGCCACCACACGGCGGCCGTCGCGTCCGCGGTGCAGGTGCACAACGACGTCGATCGCACTGGCCACCAGGCTCGTGACCGCGGCAGCAGGCAACCCCGCCAGCGCGCCCAGCGCCGAGAACCGCGCCGGGACGTCCGCGGCCGAGTTCGCGTGCAACGTGGCCGCGCTGCCCTCGTGCCCGGTGTTCAGCGCCACCAGCAGTTCAACCATCTCCGCGCCACGGAACTCGCCCACGACCAACCGATCAGGGCGCATCCGCAGCGCCTGGCGGACCAGCTCGCGCAGCCCCACCGCACCCGCCCCTTCGACGTTGGCCGCGCGCGTCACCAGCCGCACGACATGCGGATGCCGGATGACGAGCTCGGCGGCGTCCTCGATGACCAGCAACCGGTCGCGGGCCGACACCTCGCCGAGCAACGCCCCGAGCAGGGTGGTCTTGCCCGTGCCGGTGCCGCCGGTGACCACGAACGCCAGCCGCGCCGACACCAGGGCGCGCAGCAAGGTGGCGATCTCAATCGGCAGCGCACCGCCGGCGACCAGGTCGTCGACGCCCAGCGGCCGACGCGCGAGTACTCGCAACGACAGCGTCGTCGCCGGTACGAGTGGGGGCAGCACGGCGTGCAGCCGGGTGCCGTCGGCGAGCACCGCGTCGACGTAGGGGCTCGCGTCGTCCAGCCGGCGGCCCGCTCCCGCGGCCAGCCGCTGAGCCAGCGCCCGCACCGCGGCCTCGTCGACGAACCCGACGGAGCTGCGCTCCATGCCGGCGCCGCGGTCGAGCCATACCGAGTCGGGTGCGTTGACCAGTACGTCGGTGACCCCGGCCAGCTCCAGTAGCGGCTCCAGCGGCCCGGCGCCGCGCAGCTCCGCGGCGACGTCGCGGCGCAGTCGGGCGAACACCGCATCGTCGACGATGCCCGTGGACTCGGCCCGTAGCGCGTCATCCAGGGCCGTGTCCAGCCCAGCGCCCGTGTCGACCAACCGGTGTCGCACCCGATCGGTCAGCGGTACGACCTCCGCCCTGGTCATTGCGGCGCCGTGCTCATGCTGCGGCCGGCGTGCTCAGCAGCCCAGCGAACACCCCGTCGGCCACCCGGGCCGTGGCACGGGGCAGCCGAGTGATGTCGAAGCGACGACCGATGGTGCCCAGCCCCGGGAGCACCCCCAGCGACGGCGCGCCGACCGAGTGCGCGGCGCGCCTCGGTTCGATCTCGGCACGACGCACGACCACGCCGAGTGGCAGGTCCGGCAGCGCAGCGACGAGCGTGTGCGCGGCCACCAGCCCCGGCACGTCCGCCCGCGCCAGCACGACGACGAGGTCGCAGCGCACCAGGGCTGCGGCCCGTGCGACACACGCCGCCCTCGGCAGGTCCAGCACGACCGGCCCGCTGCCGGCCGCCGCGTGCAGCACCTGGCCGACGGCGTCCGCATCGAGCTCGGCCACGTCCGCGGCGAGCACCGCGCACTGTCCGATGTGCGGCAGCCCGGCGCGTAGGGCATCCGGCTCGAGCCGCCCGCCCGCGACCTGCAGACCCGACCAGCGGGCGCCCGGCTCGGTCTCGATCCCGAGCAACACGTCGACGCCGCCGCCCGCGACGTCGAGGTCGATGAGCAGCGCCCCCGCCCGGATAGCGAGCACGGCCGCGAAGGTTGACGTCCCGACGCCGCCGCTGCCCCCGATCACGCCGACGATCGGTCCCCCGCCGCTGCCGAACCCCTGCCCCCTGAACGTCATGACCGGAGCCTTCCGGAGCTCACCCCGTCCGAGCCGGCGAACCGCGACGCTGTGGACAGCCGGTCGGTGGCGGCCTGACACACCCAACCCGCAGGACTCAGCCAACGTCAGCGGTGAACCGTAGAGTCAGCCCGTGGCCGAAACCGCGCGCACAGCGGCGTTCTTCGATCTGGACAAGACGATCATCGCGAAGTCCAGCGTGCTGGCGTTCGGCCGGCCGTTCTACCAGGGTGGTCTCATCAATCGCCGCGCCGTCCTGCGCAGCGCCTACGCGCAGTTCATGTTCGCGCTCGCCGGCGCCGATCACGACCAGATCGAGCGCATGCGCGCCTACCTGACCAGCATGTGCACGGGTTGGGACGTCGCCCAGGTGCGCGAGATCGTCTCCGAGACGCTGCACGAGATCATCGACCCGATCGTCTACGACGAGGCGGTCGACCTCATCGGCCGGCACAAGGCAGCCGGGCGCGACGTCGTCATCGTCAGCACCTCCGGCGAGGAGGTCGTCGCCCCGATCGGCGCGATGCTCGGCGCCGACGATGTCGTGGCCACCCAGATGGTCGTACGCGACGGGCACTACACCGGCGAGATCAGCCGCTACACCTTCGGGCCCGAGAAGGCGGTGGCCATCCGCGAGCTCGCCGCCGCCCGTGGTTACGACCTGTCGGCCAGCTACGCCTACTCCGACTCCGCCACCGACCTGCCGATGCTGGAGAGCGTCGGCCACCCGTACGCCGTCAATGCCGATCGCGCGCTGCGCCGGGTTGCCGTCGAACGGGAGTGGCCGCTGCTCACCTTCTCCAATGTCGTTCCGTTGCGTGAGCGGATCTCCGGGCTGCGACCCGAGCACCCCGCCACCGCGGCCACTGTTGTCGGCGCAGGCGTCGCCGCGGCCGGTGTCACGTGGTTCGCCGTGCGCCGACGGCTGCGCACCTGAGCCTGTGGACCGGTGCAGATCTGCGGCGAACACGCCGACCGAGGGTTGCGTGACCGGCGTCACAGTGGGATGTTTTCGGCAGCACGGACGTACGAGCACCCACGCGGCGATCCCACCGTCAAAGGTGAGTCGACGTGGCACCGAGGCAGCGCCGCCGACGGACCGCGTTCGACACTTCCATAAAGGGCACGCTTGGTAACTCGCCGTCCGTGTCGGCGGCGTCGCCGAACCCAGGACCACGTGTCCTGTGACGAGGCGACGCCGCCGTCTGACGTCCCGGGGTCAGCCCCGAGCAATGGCCTCGCAGATCGCCACGCTCTCGGTTGCCCCGGCGACCACCGCGTCGGCGCAGTGCACCAGCCAGCGACCGATGCCGGCCGGCGTCTCGGACCGGTAGGCCTCGAGCGACTCGTCGTACTCGGCGCGCAGCTCGCGGTGCCCCACCTCGATCGCGACCAGCGACTTCGGATCCAGCCCGCGCTCGACGAGCGTCAACCGGACGGCCGCCCGCGCCACGATCCCGGACGCCGGCGCGAACGCGTCCAGGCCAAGTAGTTCGCCGTGCACGATTCCGGCCATGACGACGGCCGGTGCCCGCGTGGTCGCGAGCACGAGCGTCAGCGTGTCCATCCGTTCGGCGGCACCGGCGCGCGGGCGGCCGAGCGAATCGGTGTCCTCGACCAGGTCCGCGGCGGCCAGCGCGTGCAGCCGGGCCATCGCCTGCCGCGGCGCGCGCGTCCAGGTGTCGGCCAGGGCCGCGATCGCCGACTGGGCCCGCAGCGCGCCCTGCACGATCGGCCGCTGCGCCGCGTCCCCGGAGCGGACGTCAGCCAGGTCGACCTCGTCGCCGGCGAGCCAGGCTGACGCCCAGGCACCCCGCAACGACGACTCGGCCGAGACGTCGGCCGAGCGGCGGCGCAGCGTTCGGTTGGTCAGCAGCGCGTCGACCGCGGCGCGTGCGCGCTGCACCCCGTTCGCAACGCCGGGCAGCTCGAGCAGCGGGTCGAGCGGGTCGGCAGGCACGAGAGGCAACGGTAGTGCGCTCGAGCTCGTCGCACGTCGCAGCACCCGTGGCCGCGGGCAGGCTGCCATGATTGGGGTCAATCGGGTGCGCTCGCGCCCGTCGACGAAGGAGCCGAGACCGTGACGGTCACCCCACCGCCGAACGCCGGCCCCCGGCCGGGCCCGGCCACCGCACCACCGGCAACTTTCGGAACCTCCGCCAGCCCCGCCACCTCGGCGGCCGACGTGCAGCCGAGCATGGGCGAATTGGTGTCCAAGGCCTCGCAACACCTGTCGACGCTCGTGCGCAGCGAGATCGAGCTGGCCAAGCTGGAGCTGCGCTCGACGGTCAAGAACGCCGGCGTGGGTGCAGGGGCGTTCATCGGCGCGCTCGTGGTGCTCGTCTTCTCCCTGACGTTCGGTTTCCTCGCCCTCGCCGAGGGCATCGCCGCGCTCGGGCTCGACCGGTGGCTGGCGTTCCTGATCGTGTTCGTCTTCCAGCTGCTCGTGGTCGGTGTGCTCGTGTTCGTGGGCATCCGCAAGATCAAGCGGGTGAAGGCCCCGGAGCGCACCATCAGCACGAGCAAGGAGACGGTCGCCTACCTGCGCAACCACGCCTAGGCTGCCGCGACGTGGGATTCGGCCCTCTCCCGGGCGCGCCGGACAGTTCGTCCGTCCTCGTCGAGGGCCCGTGGACGCACCGCGTCGTGCGGGCCAACGGCATCGCCCTGCACGTCGCCGACGTCGGCTCGGGGCCGCTCGTCCTGCTCGTCCACGGCTTCCCGCAGTTCTGGTGGGCGTGGCACCAGCAGCTGATCGATCTCGCCGAGGCGGGCTACCGAGCGGTCGCCGTGGACCTGCGCGGGTACGGCGCCAGTGACAAACCGCCGCGCGGGTACGACTCGCCGACACTGGCCGCAGACATGGCCGCGCTGGTCACCTCGCTCGGCGAGGAGCAGGCCATGGTCGTCGGTCATGACGTCGGCGGCACCCTGGCCTGGACCATGGCCGCCCTGCACCCCCAGGTCGTACGCAGCGCGGTGGTGCTCGGCGCCGCGCATCCGCTCGACATGCGGGCGGCGTTGCGTCCCGGGGCGTCCGCCGCCCAACGGCGTGCGTCGGCCTACGCGCTGCGGACCTTCCAGATCCCGCGCCGTCCCGAGAACATGCTCTCGCGCGACTCCCGCTGGGTCCGCGAGCTCTACGACCGCTGGACGGGCCCGCGCTGGCGCGGTACGCCCAGCTACCGCGCCGACGTCGAGCGATACGCCGAGGCCATGCGCATCCACCCGGTGTCCTACTGCGCGGCCGAGCACTACCGCTGGCTGGTCCGCTCGGTCCCGCGTTCGGACGGCCGGGCCTGGGCGGCGTCGATGCGCACCTCAATCACCGCGCCGGTGCTGCACCTGCACGGTGACTTCGACACCTGCATCCTGCCCTTGACCGCGCACGGCGCCGAGCGGCACGTCACCGGGCCCTACGAGTGGCGGCTGCTCGACGGTGTCGGTCACTTCCCGCACAACGAGGTCCCCGGCATCGTCGGCGACGAGCTCATCCGCTGGGCCAAGTCGACGCTCTGATCCGACGGTGGGTAGCAGCCAGGACGAGTAACCCGGCGACGAGCCCGACCACCGCGCCGGTGAGTACGAGCGGCCACCACGATTGCCCACCAGCGTCCACGATGTCGAGCGTGCTGCCGTACGCGCGCGACGCGGTGATCCCCCGAAGCGGGACGTAGCGGCCGTGATAAACGACGTTCTCCGAGTCCGCAGGGCCGTCCCACCGCCAGACGTGGGTGCCGAGCGCAAGCAGCAGACCAACGGCGACGCCGGCCACCGGCCAGACCGCCGGGCGCGTCCCACGGAGGAACCGACCGCCGCAGGCCACGAGCAGGCCGGCAAGTAACCCGACGCCCAGCGCTACCGGAAGCAACGGCAGCAGGGCCGGGTGCACGCCACCCGCGTCGAGCAGGTGATACGGGTAGGGCCGCGCCCCGGAGCGCCACAACCAACCCAGCCCCAGGCTGATGCGCGGGCCGGCCAGCAACGTCACCACCACGACGAGTAGGCCGCCGGCCAGCAGACCCAGCGCGGCGCAGGTGGCCAGCGTCCGCCGGTCAGGCACGGCGAGCCCCGAACCGCGCCGCTACCAGCAGACCGCAGGCGGCGACGGAGCCGACGAGCAACCCGACGATCGCTCCGGCCAGCGCGAGCGGCCACCACGACGACGGTGGCGACCCGCCGCCGTAAAGCACCCCGTCCACCGCCGTCGTGTTCAGCGGCGAGTACGCGTACCAGCCGAAGTCGCCGCGCGGAACGGGTCGCAGCCCGTAGGCGTGCAGTTCGACCGCCACCAGAACGCCGACGACGAAGCCGGTCACGGCCAGCGTGACCACGAACATCGGGCGCCCGTGACCGCCGGCCCGGCGCGCCGCAGCGAACCGCAGCACGACGCCGACCAGCAGCCCGGCCACCAGGCCGGTGCCGACGGCGACGGGCAGCGCCGGCGCGACGCCGAGCGACTCGGCGGTAGGCAGGTAGTCGACGTAGCGCCGCGGGAGGCCGACCGACGACCGCGCGCCCAGGCCGGCGACGACCGTCGAACCGACGACGAAGCGAAGCGCCAGGAACAGCACCGCACCGACAACCGCACCCACCGCGGCGCAACCTGCTGTGATCCGCACCGCCGGAATCTAACTCAGCCCGGCGTGCAGGAACCGGTGTCGACGGCTGCCCGGGCCGTCCGTCCCACCGACGCGGCGGCCGCTATTTCGGCGTCGGTGAGGACGAAGCCGGTGTCGGGCGAGTCGAGGGCGGTGGCGAAGACCATGCCGAGCACGGTGCCGTCGTCGGCGAGCAGCGGGCCGCCGGAGTTGCCGCTGCGCACGACCGAGCGGATCGAGTAGATCGAGCGGGTGATGTTTCCGTTGCCGTAGATGTTCGACCCGCGCACGGTGGTCTGCGAGCGGATGCGGGCGGAGCGCACGGTGAACGGCCCGTTCTCCGGGTAGCCGAGGACGGTGGCCGGGTCGCCGGTCCGCCCGGGCGCCGCGGTGAAGCGCAGCGCGGGAGCGTCCAGATCTGGGGCATAGAGCACGGCGACGTCGCGGCCGGGATCGAGATAGACGACCTCAGCCGGCACCGTCCGTTGCGAATCACCCGTGCCACTGCCGACAACGATGCGAACCGTGCGGGTGCCGGCCACGACGTGGGCGTTCGTGAGTACGCGGTGCGGGGCGTAGACGAAACCCGAGCCCTCGATACCACGGTCGCACTCCGGCGCCTCGCCGAAGATCTTGACCGTCGAACGCTGCGCGGTACGCACCCGGGCCGCGACCGCAGGCGTCAGGTTGGCGGGCGGCGAGGGCACGGCCACCACGGACGTCGAGGGCAGGTCGCCGAGG
The DNA here is from genome assembly GCF_964244045.1 of uncultured Jatrophihabitans sp. Classification (NCBI taxonomy): domain Bacteria; kingdom Bacillati; phylum Actinomycetota; class Actinomycetes; order Jatrophihabitantales; family Jatrophihabitantaceae; genus Jatrophihabitans; species uncultured Jatrophihabitans sp. Next base: position 14,100 of record NZ_CAXTHK010000003.1, read on the forward strand.
ACCGGCGGGAAGCCGCTCTGGTCCAGGAATCCGCGCAGCGACGAGTACAGCCCACGCACCTCTTCGGGCACCGCCCCGTTGACGGCACGCACGATGCGGGAGTGCCCGGCCTCGGCGGCGAGCGTCGGGTACGGCGAGGTGGCCAGCGGCACCGCGACCATCCAGGCCACCAGCAGCACCGACAGCACGCCGAGCACCGACCCGACACCGGCGTCGACGGGCCTGCCCCGCCTGGGCACCAGCTGCTTCACGTGCCCGGCGAGGTAGACGCCGGCCAGCTGCCCGACGGTGGCCAGCACCAGGACGCAGACGATCGCCACCGGTACCTGCGCCCGGCCGTCGGCCACCCGCGACCCGAGCGGTTGCGCGACCTGCGCGCCGATCGCTGCGCCGCCGAAGAAGCCGAGCAGCGAGAAGACGCCCACGACGGCACCGCTGCGGAAACCGCCGATGCCGTAAGCGATCGCGACCACGATGATGATCACGTCGAGGACGTTCACGCGCCCGCCGCAGATCCCGACCCAACTGCGGCGCCCGACCCACTAGCACTGCCCGGTTCGACGACAAGCGTCCCCGTCTGGCCCTGCTGGACGTGGATGGTGCAGACGAAGTCGTAGCGACCCGGTTTGCCCGCCGTGAACGTCACCGAGGCGACATCGCCGGCAGGGGTCAGCGGGACGGCTGCGCCGGGCAGGCCGGTGACCTGCAGGTTGTGCGGCGGCCCGCTCCCGGTGCTCGTGCGGTTCTGCAGGATGATCCGGACCTTGCCCGGGTGCACGATCAGCGTGGCCGGGTGGAACCGCAGGTCGGCGCCGGTGACGACGACGATCTGCTGGGCGCCGTCGACCATCGTCGCGGTGCCCGACCCGCTGTTCGGCTGCCGCTGCGCGGCCGATTTGGTGTTGCTGCACCCGCTTGCCGCGCCGACCACCAGTGCCAGCGCAACGACGCCGGCCGCGAGGCGGGTTCGGATCGCGCGCATCAGTCGACCGTACCGACGGGCGTGTCGTACTTGGGCAGCGGCGGCAGGGTGCGGCGTGCGGTCTCGTCCCAGGGCCGGGCCCATCCCGCGAGCTCGAGCAGCCGGTCGAGCAACCCGGCGGTGAACCCCCAAACGAACAGGCCCCGCACCTCGAAACCCGGCCGGATGTAACCCATCGGACCGGCAACCTGGAAGCGGTTGGCGGGATCAGCCAGCTCGGCGAGCGGCACGAGCTCGACCCGCGCCACCTCCCCGGCGTCGACGGCCCGCACCGCCCCGACGTCGCGCACGTCCGGACACCAGGCCAGCACCGGGGTGACGACGAACCCGGTGACCGGGATGAAGATGTCGGGCAGCGCGGCAAGCACGACGACGCCGGCAGCGTCGAGACCGACCTCCTCGGTCGCCTCGCGCAGGGCAGCTGCGGTGGGCGAGGCGTCGGTCACGTCGACAGAGCCGCCGGGGAAGGCGACCTGACCCGCGTGCTTGCGCAGGTCCGACGCCCGCTCGATGAGCAGCACCGCCGGCCCGTCCGGTCCCTCGGCGAAGGCGATGAGCACGGCCGACGGCCGCCCGGACCCGTCCTCGGGCGGCAGGTACTGCGAGAGGTCATGACCGGTGATCGAACCGGCCGCAGCAGCGAGTGGCGCCAGCCAATCGGGGATCATGACGCCAGCACTTGTGCCTCGCTCTTGACGAGCTTCGCCGCGACCGAGGCGTCCGTGGGTCCGTCGCCGAAGGACGGGCAGAGCCGCGCAATGGGGCAGACGCCGCAGGCGGGCTTGCGGGCGTGACACATCCGCCGGCCGTGGAAGATCGCGCGGTGGCTGAAGTCCGTCCACTCCTTCTTGGGGATCAGCTCGGCGACGACGAACTCGACCTTCACCGGGTCGGTCTCGGCCGTCAGACCCCAGCGGCGCACCAGCCGCCCGAAATGCGTGTCGACGGTGAGACCGGGTACGCCGAAGGCGTCGCCGAGGACCACGTTGGCCGTCTTGCGGCCGAACCCGGGCAGGGTGACGAGCTCGGTGAGCGTGTTCGGCACCTCACCGCCGAAGTCCTCGACCAGCTTCTGCCCGAGCTTGATCAGCGACGTGGTCTTGTTGCGGAAGAACCCGGTGGATTTGATCAACGCCTCGAGCTCGTCGCGGTCGGCACCGGCGTAGGCGGCCGCGTCCGGGTAGCGACGAAACAGCGCCGGCGTCACCTCGTTGACCCGCTTGTCCGTGCATTGCGCCGACAGGATCGTGGCGACCGACAGCTCGAGCGGCGTCGTGAAGTCCAACTCGCAATGGGCGTCGGGGTAGACGTCGGCGAGCTCGCGATTGATCCGCCGAGCGCGGCGGGTGAGCGCGAGCGGGGACTCGACGGGCGGGGCGGTGACCACAGAACGAGCCTACGATCCGGATCCGACAGCTCCGGCCTACCCGTCGTTCCGGGCGCCGTGCGGCATGATGGGTGCCATCATGATCGGCTTCGCGCTCGTCCTCTTCCCCTTCGTCGTGCTGGGCTTCGTCCTGCTCATGGAGCGCGTCGAGGAGCCGCTGAACCTGCTGCCCAACGAGCGCGAGATCGAGCAGTTCCTCGACACGGCCAACAAGTCCGAATTGGACACCTTCGTCCGCGAGGGCAGTGAGTCGGCGCTGCGCCGCTTCCGGGTGCGGTTGGGCATCGGTCGGCGCCGCGGTCGTCGTCGGGCTGATCCGGCCGCGCTGGACTGATCAGCAGCAGGGAAGGCGGGTGCCCTAGACTCGCCTCGACTGTGACCGGGCTCGCACCGGCGATGATCAGCCGCGACCGAGGAGTATGGGTGGACGAGATTCTGCGCAGGGCGGGGCTCTTCCAGGGCGTCGACCCGGAAGACGTCGAAGCACTGTCCGGTGAGTTCGAGATCTTCGACGCGCCCCGCGGCGCCGTCCTGTTCAACGAGGGCGAGCCCGGCGACAGCCTGTACATCGTGCTGGGTGGCAAGGTGAAGCTCGGCCGGCGTTCGCCCGACGGGCGCGAGAACCTGGTCGCCATCTACGGGCCGTCCGACCAGTTCGGTGAGCTCTCGCTGTTCGATCCCGGCCCCCGCACGGCCACCGCGACCGTCGTCACGGACGCCCGGCTGGCGCGGCTGCCCAAGGCAGCACTGCAGAAGTGGGCCACCGAGCGCCCGCAGATCGCACTGCAGCTGCTGCGCGTCGTCGCCCGCCGCTTGCGCCGCACCAACACCATGCTCGCCGACCTGATCTTCGTCGACGTCCCCGGCCGGGTGGCCAAGCAGCTGCTCCAGCTGGCCCAGCGCTTCGGCTCGATCGACGGTGGGCAGCTACGGGTCACCCACGACCTCACGCAGGAGGAGCTCGCCCAGCTCGTCGGCGCCTCGCGCGAGACCGTCAACAAGGCACTCGCCGACTTCGCCTCGCGCGGGTGGCTGCGTCTCGAGGGCAAGTCCGTCGTCATCCTCGACCGCGAGCGCCTGGCCCGCCGCGCCCGCTGAGGCCCGCCCTCCCCTCACCCACGTTGAGTGTCGGCTTGCGCGTCGAGTGTCGGTTTGTAAGTCGACACTCGCGCTGCAACCCGACACTCAACGCCTGGATGACGCGAGCGTCATGATCATCAGGCGTTCTCGGCGTAGTTCGCGCACCAGAGCAGCGGCCTGATCCATCCGCTGGAAGACCTGCACCGGGCCCAGCGTGACGGTCAGCCAACGGCCACGCTCCGCGACATCGACTTCGCGGGTGATGTCCCGGCGCATGCGATCCAAGTCGGCGTGGAATCGGCCGTTGTATTCGACTGCCAGCCGCGCGTCCTCGTAACTCAAGTCCGGCTCGGCCAACCACTGACCCCACTCGTCACGCACCGGCAGGTTGACGCCGGACGGTCTCAGTCCGCGTTGCACGAAACCGACCCGCATCCAGGACTCAGGCCGCGAGCGCGAGCGCGCGTCGAGCAGTGGCAGTGCCGAGCGGGCCCGACGAACACCTCGCTGGCGAACCGCGCGTTGCACGACATCGGAGAGCTCGTCCTCGCGGGCGCCCGACCGCAGCACGCTGTCCCCGGCGGCTACCAGGTCCTCCAAGCAGAGACACTCGGCGAGATGCAGCCAGGTGAGCGGCAGCGCAGTGACCGGGACTTCACCGACTTGGGTGATCTCGTCGCAGCGAAGACGACGCCGCCGGACCCGCACTTCGTGGCGACCGCTGCGGGCGTGGTTACGCGGCAGCTCGCTCGTCCCTTGGACGATGACTTCGACGCGGTCCGGCTCGTCCGGAGTCGGCAGCCAGAGCCCGTGCAGCTGGGCGGCCGTTCGTCCGGCTACGACTGCGTCAGTTGGCAGGACGCTGAGCAGTGCAGCGCACCGGGCGGTGAGGTCGGGCAACGCTTCCGGCGGCCGCCATACGCCACGAGTCACGCGGATCAGCTCTGTCACCAGCGCAGGTTCCGCGCCCGGGCGGCAGGTTCGCACCCCTTTCCGCGACGCTGTGGACGAGGCGCGGCCCTGTGGACGCCGGCGCTCCCACGTTGAGTGTCGGGTTACGTGTCGAGTGTCGGCTTTTAAGTCGACACTCGCGCTGCAACCCGACACTCAACGGGACGGGACGGGACGGGACGGGACGGGACGGGACGGGACGGGCGGGGGGGCGGCGGACTACTCGCGCAGGTAGTCCAGCTGCGCGGCGACGGACAGTTCGGCGGCCCACCACACGGCCTGGTCGACGTCGGCGTAGACGTCCTCGACAATCGCACGCGGGGTGGCCGCCGGGCCCAACCGGTCGAGCGCGGAACGGACCTGCTCGAGGCGCTGCTGACGGTGTGCGAGGTACGCAGCGGCGACGTCGGCCACCGAATCCAGCTCCGGGCCGTGTCCGGGCAGCACCCGCGCCGGGCCCAACGCCCGCAACCGTTCCAGCGAAGCGAGGTACGGCCCCAGCGCGCCGTCCGGATGCGCGACCACCGTCGTGCCCCGACCCAGGATCGTGTCGCCGGTGAAAACGGCCGCGCCGTCCGCATCGTCGCTGCCCGCGAGCACGAAGGACACCGAGTCGGCCGTATGCCCAGGTGTGGCCAGGACCTGCAGCCGCACACCGGCCGCGTCCAACGACTCACCGTCCGAGAGCGGCGCGCCGCCGTGGCAATGGGCCGGGTCGGCCGCGCGCACCGCAACACCGGTCTGCGCATGCAGCCCGGCCGCGAGCCCGCTGTGGTCGTGGTGGCCATGCGTCAGGAGCACGAGCGACGGTCGGCTGGCGAGCAATCCTGAGAGGTGCTCGGCGCCCGGGTGCTCCTCGCTGTCCTCGCCGGGGTCGATGAGGATGCGCTCGTCCGCATCCGGCGCGCCGACCAGCCAGCTATTCGTGCCGTCGAGCGACATCGGCCCAGGGTTGCGCTGCAGCAACACAGCGGCGCGAGCCGTCACCGACCGCAGCTGCTCGTAGGACAGGCTCACGGCAACATCGAGCGCGGGATCGGGTAGCGGGTGCCGTCGTCGAGCTCGATGCTGACGGACCCGTCGTCGTCGATCTTGAGCGACGGACGCACCGGCGCGATGATCCGCTCGTCGGCGGCGGCGAGCACGTCGGCCACCGAGCCGCAGGCCTGGACGCCGAGCAACGTGACCAGGGTCGGCGGCAGGATGCTGCGCTCGCCGCGCTCGCCCTGTTCCAGCGCCAGCGCGATGGGCAGCCAGGCCGCCTCGCTCGACTCGGTGGTGACGTCCTGCGCCTCGGCGCCCTCGGGTAACGCGCCGACGAAGAACCTGGTGTCGTAGCGCCGGTTCTCACCCTCCGGGGTCACCCACCGGGCCCATGGCCGCAGTGCCGCACCGTCGACGGTCAGCCCGTGTTCGGACAACAACGCGCCGAACGCCAGCACCCCGTTCTCGACGTCGGCGCGGTGCTCGGGCAGATGGGCGCGCGGTGCCGTCAACAGGACGCCGGTCTCCTCGAATGTCTCGCGGGCGGCTGCGCCGACCAGCGCCCGGGCCAGCACGGCGTCACAGTCGAAGCGCGCCGCCACCCGCTCGACGTCGGCTACGGCGACCGGCAGACGCGAATCAGAGTCGTCGACCCGGCCACCGGGGAAGACGGTCATGCCGGCCGCGAACGCCATCTGGGCAACCCTGGTCAGCAACCACGCCTCCAACCCGTCGGTTCCGTCGCGCAGCAGGACGACGGTCGCCGCGTCGCGCACCGGCACCGGCTCAGTGACGTATTCGCTCCGCAAGCGTCGCTCAGTCACCGGACCTCCACGACCAGCTCGATCTCGACGGGGACGTCGAGCGGCAGCGCCGCCACCCCGACCGCCGAGCGCGCATGCGCACCGGCGGGCCCGAACACCTCGCCGAGCAGCTCGCTGGCGCCGTTGACGACGCCCGGTTGCCCGGTGAAACCCGGCGCGCTCGCGACGTAGCCGACCACCTTCACCACCCGCACCACCGAGTCGATGCCGACCAGCGCGTGCACCGCGGCCAGCGCGTTCAGTGCCGCCGCGCGGGCGTCGAGCGCAGCGTCCTCGGATGTCACCTCAGCGCCCACCTTCCCGGTGCGGGGAAGCGAGCCGTCGACCATCGGCAGTTGGCCGGACGTGAACACCAGCGACCCCGTGCGCACGGCCGGGACGTAAGCCGCGAGTGGCGGGACGACTGGGGGCAGCGTGATCCCGAGTTCGGCGAGCCGCTCGGACGGGGAAGGGGCCATGCGCTGAAGGTAACTGAAGGTATCGGTCGGTATCGGTCTACATCGCAGGCCAACTCACACCGCCTGAGTCCCATCGGGCAGCACCCGAGCGGGCGTCTTACGCTGACCAGATGGTCGCTGTCACCGACGGGCTCTCGCCCGCGATCTCCGCGAAGGCGCGCCTGCACGTCGTCACCGGCAAGGGCGGTACGGGCAAGACCACGGCCGCCGCCGCGCTGGCGTTGGCGCTCGCCGACACCGGACGCAAGGTGCTGCTCGTCGAGGTCGAATCTCGGCAGTCGATCGCGCAGCTGTTCGACACCCCGCCGATGCCCTACGAGGAACGCCATGTCGCGAGTGCCGCGAACGGCGGCGAGCTGCGCGGGCTGGCCATCGACCCCGAGCAGGCGATGCTGGACTACCTCGAGATGTTCTACAACCTCAAGCGCGCCGGCCGCGGGCTGAAGAAGATGGGCGCCGTCGACTTCGTCACCACCCTCGCCCCAGGGCTGCGCGACGTGCTGCTCACCGGCAAGGTCAAGGAATCGGTCGTTCGACAGTCCGGCGGCAAGCCCGTGTACGACGCAGTCGTCCTCGACGCTCCCCCCACCGGCCGCATCAGCCGCTTCCTCGACGCCACGCAGGAGGTCGCGAAGCTGACGAAGTTCGGGCCGATCAACAGGCAGAGCGAGGGCGTGATCAACCTGCTGCACGGGCCGAAGACGGCCATCCACCTCGTCACCCTGCTCGAGGAGATGCCGGTGCAGGAGACGATCGACGCCGCCGGCGAGCTCGCCGACCTCGGCTTCCACCTCGGCGCGGTGATCGTCAATCGGGCCCGCCCCGCCCTGATCACCGAGAGCCAGATCCGCGCCGACGGCACCGTCGATCCCGAGCTCCTTGCCGCGGGCCTGCGCGCGGCCGGCGTTGCGGTGGCACACGCGCCGGCGCTCGCCGCCGAGATGGCCGACTACGCGAAGCGTCAGATCGTGCAGGCCGAGAACGCCGCGCGGCTGGACAAGCTCGACCTCCCCCGCGTCGAGCTGCCCGATCTCAACCCACCCGTGCAGCTCGGCGAGCTGAAAGAACTCGCGGCCTGCTTCACCGGCGGCACCTCATGAGCCAGCTCGACGTCGCGGCGCTCGTGCGCGATCCGTTGACCCGGGTCGTCGTCACCTGCGGCAGCGGCGGGGTGGGCAAGACCACGACCGCCGCGGCCATGGCCCTCATCGGCGCGCAGGCCGGGCGACGCACCGTGGTGCTGACCATTGACCCCGCACGCCGCCTGGCACAGTCGATGGGCCTGACCGAACTCGACAACACCCCGCGCGAGGTGCACGGGGTGGGCGACGGTCAGCTGTTCGCGATGATGCTCGACATGAAGCGCACGTTCGACGACGTCGTGCTCGAGAACTCCACGCCCGACCGCGCCGAGCAGATCTTCAGCAACCCGTTCTACCAATCACTGTCCTCCTCCTTCGCCGGAACGCAGGAGTACATGGCGATGGAGAAGCTGGGCCAGTTGGTCGCGCAGAACGAGTGGGACCTCATCGTCGTCGACACCCCGCCCTCGCGATCTGCGCTGGATTTCCTCGACGCGCCCAACCGCCTGAGCCGCTTCCTGGACGGCCGGATGATCAAACTGCTGACCGCCCCGGCGAAGGCGGGTGGCAAGGCGTACCTGAAGGTCGTCACCGTGTCGGTCGGCATGATGGCCCGGGTTTTCACGAAGGTCATCGGCAACGACCTGCTCAACGACCTGTCGACGTTCGTCAGCGCGCTGGAGTCGATGTTCGGCGGTTTTCGCGAACGGGCCCAGCAGACCTATGAACTGCTCAAGCAACCAGGAACGGCGTTCGTGGTCGTGGCCGCACCGGAACCCGACGCGCTGCGCGAGGCCTCGTACTTCGTCGCGCGGTTGTCCGAGGAGTCGATGCCGCTGGCCGGCGTCATTGTCAACCGCACGCGGGTCACCAGCCCCGTCACCGGCGCCAAGGCGCTGACCGCCGCGCGGGCCGACGCCGCAGCCGACGCACTGGCTGAGAAGGCCGGCGATGCCGCGCCCGCCGTCGACCTCGCGCTGGCCGCATTGCGGGTGCACAGCGAGGTCGCCGGCGCCGCCGAGCACGACGCGCGGATGACGAAGCGGTTCTCGTCCGCCCATCCCGCCGTGCCGCTGGTCGCAGTGCCCGCGCTGGCCGCCGACGTCCACGACCTCGCGGGCCTGGCCACCATCGGCGAGTTGCTGGGCGCCTGAGCAGTCGCGACGGTCGTCAGCGATACCCAGCGATTCCCCGTACCCTGGCATCCCGTGGCAGCTTTCCCCGGACGACCGGACCCTTGGCAGACGCTGGCGAAGCTCTTCGTCGCCCTGGTGGCGGCCGGAGTGCTCGTCGCCGGCCTTGCGCTGCCCTATGTCGGGGGCCTGGGTCTCGTGGCCGGACGGGAGGCCGACAAGTTCCAGAACACCCAGTGCGACCTGCCCGACAGCAAGCCGCCACAGAAGACCACGCTGGTCGCCAAGGACGGCAAGACTGTCGTGGCAACGCTGTTCAAGCAGGACCGCGTCCCGGTGCCGCTGAGCCAGGTGCCCACGATCCTGCAGCAGGCGCTAGTGGCCACCGAGGACCGGCGCTTCTACAGCCACCACGGCGTCGACCTGCGCGGCCTCATCCGCTCGGCCATCAACACCTCGAACGGCGACACGCAGGGCGGCTCGACGCTGACCATGCAGTACGTCAAGCAGCTGCGTTACTACCAGGCCGGCGACAACCTGGCCAAGCAGCGGGCGGCCATCGCCCAGAACATCAACCGCAAGATCGAGGACGCTAAGTGCGCCCTCTACATCGAGGAGACGCTGGGCAAGTCCAAGAGCCAGATCCTGGACGACTACCTGAACATCGCCTTCTTCGGCGAGCACTCCTACGGCATCCAGACCGCGGCCGAGACGTATTTCGACAAGCCGTCGTCGCAACTGACGCTCGGCGAGTCGGCGCTGCTGGTCGGCATGCTGCGCGCGCCGTCGGACTACGACCCGTTCCTGCACCGGGCGGCGGCCACCGAGCGCCGCAACGAGGTGCTGCAGAACCTGGTGTCGGTCCACAAGCTCAGTCAGGCCCACGCCAACAGTGAGAAGGCCAAGCCTATCTCGTTGAGCACGAAGTCACCGCCCCAGGTGCGCCAGGGGTGTGCGAACACTGCGTCGAAGATCGCCAACGTCAACTTCTTCTGCGAGTACGCGGTCAACTGGTTGCAGAACGTCGACGGGATCTCCGACACCGAGCTGCAGACCGGCGGCCTGAAGATCGTCACGACGCTCGACCCGAAGCTGCAGAACACCATGCAGGCCAAGCTGGCCAAGGCCATTCCGGCGACATCGGCGATGACGGCCGTGCTGCCGGCGATCGACCCCAAGACCGGCAACGTCCTGGCCATGGCCACGAGCAAAACGTTCGGCGACGGCAAGGGGCAGACCGAGCAGCCGGTGTTCACCGCCCAGGTGGCGAACGGCGCCTCGACCTTCAAGCTCTTTCCGCTGCTCAGCGCACTGTCGGTCGGTGTGCCGAGCACCTGGCCGCTACTGACCACGGCCAACGGCAACTACCAGCCCAAGTACTGCGCAACCAAGAAGCCGGGGACGTCGAACGGCGACGCGGACGAGTCCTACAGCGACCAGGAGACGCTCGACTCGGCCACCGCCAAGTCGTCGAACACCTTCTTCCTCGGCCTTGCCGACCAGCTGTTCAACTGCCAGCTCGACCCGATGGTGTCGCTGGCCCAGAAACTCGGCATCGGTGAGCTGTCGGAACCCGACGGTACGAGCAAGCTGACCGTCGCTCAAGCCATCGAGTCGCAGCAGCGCGCGCAGCAGTTCGTCCTGGGCAGCGTGCCGGTCAGCCCGCTCGAGCTCGCCGGCGCCTATGCAGCCGTGGCCAACGGCGGCAAGTACAACGCGCCCGCGCCGATCCTGTCGGTCACCGACAGCGGCGGCAGCGCGCTGGCGCTCAAGCGCAAGCCGGGCGTGCAGGTCGTCGCGCCGGAGACTGCAGCGCAGGCTGTCAAGATCCTCAGCGGCGACACCGAGGGTGACGGCACGTCGGCCGGCGAGTTCGACAGCTGGTACAGCGACGACAAAAGCACTGTCGCCGGCAAGACCGGGACGGTGGCCGCCGTGGGCCGCAACGGCAAGGAGACGAGCAAGAACGCCGCTGTGTGGTTCGTCGGGATGACACCTGACCTGGTGGCGACAAGTGCGTTGATCAACTTCGACTACCCGAACCGAGCGTCCACCGGTCTGCCCGGGCAGAAGACCGGGACGGCGTACGGCAACTACGCGTCCAAGGTCTGGCTCAAGGCGCTGGGATCGACGCTGGGCGCGCAATCCTGGACGTGGGAAACGCCGGACGACGTCTCTGGCCAGGACGTGCCCGACCTGACCGGGATGTCGCTGAGCGAGGCCCGCACGGCGGTGGAAGGCAAGTTCACGATCGCCCCGCTCAGCACCAGCGATTCGTTACGGTGCCCGGCGTCAGCCTCGGTCGCCCCGTACGATTCGATCGCCTTCTACGGCCCACACAAAGCGCCCGAGGGCTCGACGATCCTGGTGTGCCAGAGCCTGGGCACGCTGCAGTCCATCTACGTCCCGCAGCCCAAGCGCACCAAGCCGAAGCCGCGCACGACCCGGCCCGGGGGCACCACGACCGGGTCGGGCAATGGAACAGGCACCGGCACCGGCGGGACCGGGACCGGCGGGACCGGCACAGGCGGCACCGGCGGGACCGGCACGGGCGGGACCGGCACCGGCGGGACCGGCACGGGCGGGACCGGCACCGGCGGGACACCGAGCCGCTAACGCCGCGCGTCAGCCCGCGAGCCGGCACACCCCCGGCGTCAGCCGGAAAGCTGCGTGCGCACCTCGCTGCTGACCCGCTTGCCGTCGGCCCGCCCGGCCACCTTCGGCTGCACCGCCTTCATGACCGCGCCCATGTCGCGCGGGCCGGTGGCTCCCGTCTCGGCGACAGCAGCGCGCACGAGCTCGACCAGCTCCGCGTCGTCGAGCTGGCTGGGCAGATAGCGGTCGATGACCTCGCCCTCGGCGCGCTCGCGGGCCGCGAGTTCCGGACGTTGCGCCTGGTCGTAGGCCTCGGCCGCTTCGCGCCGCTTCTTGCCCTCACGGGTGAGCACCCGCAGCACCTCGTCGTCCGACAGCTCGCGTGCGGCCTTGCCCGCGACCTCCTCGGTGGTGACCGCAGTCAGCGCCATTCGCAGGGTGGCGGTGGTCAACTCGTCCCGGGCCTTCATCGCAGTGGTGAGGTCGGCGTGCAGGAGGTTCTTCAAGGACGCGGTTCTGAGCTCACTCATGCTGTCCACCGTATCGACGGGCGCACCTCCGTACTCTGGGCTCATGGCCCGCCCCATCTCCGCGCCCACGCGGACGCTTGCCGGGATCGGGGCTGCCGGGGCGGGCGCGATCTTCTACGGCACGGTCATCGAGCGCAACGCCTTCGTACTACGGCACTTCGACGTCCCGGTCCTGACGCCCGGATCGGCGGCGATGCGCGTCCTGCATGTATCCGACCTGCACATCACCGCGCGGCAGCGCCGTAAGCAGGACTGGATCCGCGGCCTGGCCGAGCTCCAACCCGACCTGGTGATCAACACCGGCGACACGCTGTCGGCGCTCGATGCGATCCCGGCCGTCATGCACGCCCTCGAGCCGCTGTTTGCGTTCCCCGGGGCCTTCGTGCCGGGCAACAACGACTACTGGGCGCCACGGCCGAAGAACCCGGCGCGCTACTTCCAGCGACCCGGGGGCGAGCTGCCTGACGATCTCGTCCCGCTGCCGTGGCCCACCCTTGCGCGTGCGATGGCCGGCGCCGGCTGGGAGGACCTCACGCACGTGCGCACCACGGTCACGGTCAACGCGGACAACGCCTCCAGGGCCTCCAGGGCCGCCGGGGCCGCCAGGGCCGCCGGGGCCGTCAGGGTCGCGCTCGCCGGCACCGACGACCCGCACCTGGGCCGGGCCCGCTACGTCAAGATCGCCGGCGCCGCCGATCCCGACGCGGACGTCCGGATCGGCGTCATCCATTCCCCCGAGCCGCGATTGCTGGCGGCGTTCGCAGCCGACGGTTACGACCTGCTGCTGGCCGGCCACACCCACGGCGGCCAGGTGCGCATCCCGTTCGGACCGCCGCTCGTGACCAACTGCGGCATCGACCGCGCCCGCGCCCGCTGGCTGCACCAGTGGGACGGGGACGGGATGTACTTCCACATCTGCGCCGGCCTGGGCACGAACCCGTACTCGCCGATCCGGTTCTGCTGCCGGCCCGAGGCCACCCTGCTCACGCTGACACCCCGGCCATAGTCAGTCGCTGCGCCCGGTATGCTGGGCCGGTTGCCGTGTCGCAGGCCCTTGGGTGCTGCGGAACGCGACGGGGTGTGGCGCAGCTTGGTAGCGCGCTTCGTTCGGGACGAAGAGGCCGCAGGTTCAAATCCTGTCACCCCGACCAGGTGATGTCCCTAGGACATCAGCGACTCTCGTGCCCGCGGGCGCTTGGTCATCAATTCGGTGATCGCTGCCCCGTCGACGGGGTGGGAGATGTAGTAGCCCTGAGCCAGGTCGCACCCGAGCTCCCGCATCGTCTGCAGGAGCTCGGCCGTCTCGATGCCCTCGGCGACCACCTCCAGACCCAGCCGATGGCCCAGGTGGATGATCGTGTCCACGAGCGCCCGATCCTGCACCGAGGCGTCCACGGCACCCACGAGTTGTCGATCGATCTTGAGTTCGTCGACGGGCAGCTGGCTGAGCAGCGCGAGCGAGGACTGGCCGGTGCCGAAGTCATCCATGCTGATGCGGACGCCGAGGTCGCGGAACGCCTTCAGCGACGCGATGCTCTGCTCGGAATCACTCATCACCGCCGTCTCGGTGACCTCGATGATGAACCGCTCGGGTGCGCCGCTCAGGCTGATCTGGTCTCGCACCCGAGTGAGCAACCCTCGGTTGAGCAGGTTGCGGGCCGACATGTTGACGGCGACCTTCAGCTCGAGGCCCTGGTGCGCCCACTGCTGCTGCTGGGCGATGGCGTGTTCGCAGACCCAGGCCGTGAGCGGGTGGATGAGTTCGGAGGCCTCGGCCAGCATCAGGAAATCGGCTGGATGGAGCAGGCCGCGACGCGGGTGCTGCCAGCGCACAAGAACTTCGACGCCCACCACGACGTTGCGCTGCAGGTCGAGCTTGGGTTGGTGGTGCAACCGCAGCTCGCCATTGGCGATCCCGCTGCGCAATTCCGTGGACAGGCTCAACCGGTCGACCGTCGTGTCGTCCATCGACTGCTCATAGACGACCGCCCCGATCCGGGAGCGTTTCGCGGCATACATGGCGACGTCGGCATGCTGGAGCAGAGCTGCACTGGACGCTGCGTGGTCGGGGAACACGGCGATGCCGAGACTGGCCTCCGCGTTGACACTCACCCCGTCGAGAACAATCGGTTCGGCAAGGGCGCTCTCTACGCGCAACGCCGTGGCAAGGGCCCGCTCGTTTCCCGAGACCTCGGGCATCACGATGGCGAATTCGTCTCCACCCAGGCGGGCAAGCGTGTCCGACGAACGCATGCTCTTCTGCAGGCGGTAGCCGACCTCTCGTAGCAACTCGTCGCCGTAGCAGTGCCCCAGCGTGTCGTTTACCCGCTTGAAGTCGTTCAGATCGAGGAGCAGCAGCGCGACCTTCGACCCGTCGGCCCGCGCCGCGTCCAGCGTCTCGTCCAGGCGGGCCATCAGCATCCGGCGGTTCCCAAGTCCGGTCAGACCGTCGTGATGCGCCTGATGGGAAAGCAGCGCCAGCTGCTCACGTTGCGCGGTCCGCAGTCGTGCCGCATCGATGATCAACGCGCCTTCCAGGGCGAACTGCTTGGCGAGCTCGCGCTCTCGCATGTTCCACGCGCGGTGCCGCGACGCCTCGCCGCAGATGACCATGCCCAGCGACCCCTCGGCCGACATGAGGGGGATCGCGACGTAGGAGCGGAATTGCATGGTTTCGACGAAGCCGCCGGGCCGGGCCTGCTTCGACCCCGCGTCGTCCACGAGGTCCGGGCCACCCAGGCGCTGGAGGGTCTGCCAGACCGGGGACAGCGCCGCGACCTTGCCGTTGAGGGACGCCGCCAGCGCATCGCTGAGCTCATCGGTGACGCCAACCCCTACCGCAAAGCAGATGAGTCCTGCGTCATCGATCACGTACACGCCGGCCCGCTCGGTCTGGAAGGCGTCGGCGGCCACGCGGGCGAGCACCGTCCCGGCTTCCCGGACGTCCCGGGCATTGCCGCCCTCGACGAACAGTCGACGAACCGCGCGCGAAGACTGTTCGGCAAACGCCGCCTCGGCGCGCTCGGCCGCGGCGTCCAGCGTGGTTGTCAGGAAGCGGACCAGGTCGTCGAGCGCCGGCGTGCTGCGGGCGGAGTGCGCGAGATCCGATTCGGTCGCAACCACCAACACGCCGAGCAGCCCGCGTTCGCTCCGAAGCGGGTAGCCGACCACGCTGCGGCCGACCACCAGCTCATCGAACGCGAGCTCGCCACCCAGCTCGTGGAGCTTGTCGTCCGACACAGCCAGATCGCCTGCCAGGCGTGCCCAGCCGTTCGTCGACGCGTCCCGAACGAGCACGCTGGCAGAGTCGGCGGCCGATTCGCCCAGGGCGAGGCGCAGACCAGCGGCGATCGACGAGCGGACCGCAGGGTCATAGGCGAGCGGAGTCGGCAGTTCCGATCCGGACATGAACCAATTCCTCTCGCCGCCACTCAGCCGGGCAGTGATGTCCTCATCATCGGCAGTCCGGCGCCGATGATGAGCCCCGCCGCGCATGACAGTCTTCCCGCTCACAGGTCGGGCTTTCGTGTCTCAGCCGCCGGGTTCTACAGGGGAAATCCGTCCTCGCGTCAGGAGCGCAGCCCGACGTCCTAGGCTCGGTGCA
The DNA here is from genome assembly GCF_964244045.1 of uncultured Jatrophihabitans sp. Taxonomy (NCBI): domain Bacteria; kingdom Bacillati; phylum Actinomycetota; class Actinomycetes; order Jatrophihabitantales; family Jatrophihabitantaceae; genus Jatrophihabitans; species uncultured Jatrophihabitans sp. The sequence goes on from NZ_CAXTHK010000003.1 coordinate 29,710, forward strand.
TGTCCACAGAGGCCGCGAAGATCCGAGTTGTCGGCGACCCGGTGCTGGCGACCCCAGCCCGCGCAGTCGAGGTCTTCGACGGCGCGCTGGCTCGCCTCATCGACGAGCTGTTCGCGTCCCTGGCCGTGGCCGAGGGCGTGGGTCTGGCGGCGCCGCAGATCGGCTCGGACCTCGCGGTCTTCGTCTATGACTGCCCCGACGGGACGGGCGAGCGGATCCGCGGGCACGTCGTCAACCCCAGCATCGAGACGAGCGGTGAGCCCAACGTCGGCGAAGAGGGATGCCTCTCGGTGCCCGGCCCGTTCCACGAGCTCACCCGCGCCTCGCACGCCGTCGTGCGGGGCGTCGACCTGCACGGCGAGCCGGTCGAGGTCAGCGGTGACGGCTACTTCGCCCGCTGCCTGCAGCACGAGACGGATCACTTGCGCGGTGTGCTCTACATCGACCATCTGCCGCGCAACCGCCGGCGGCGGGTGTTGCGCGAGATGGAGCCCTTCGAGTGGAACGCGCCCATCCCCGGCTGATCGGGCCCCGGGTGATCGGCCCCCTCTGATCAGATCAGGAGTTCGGCAATCTGCACCGCGTTGAGCGCGGCGCCCTTGCGCAGGTTGTCATTGCTGACGAACAGCGCGAGCCCGCGGTGGTCGTCAACGCCCGGGTCCTGGCGGATGCGTCCGACGTAGGAAGGGTCCCGGCCGGCGGCCTGCAGCGGCGTGGGCACAGCCGACAGCTCGACGCCGGGTGCCGCGGCCAGTAGCTCAGTAGCCCGAGCTACGGTCAGCGGCCGCTCGAATTCGGCGTTGATCGACAGCGAGTGGCCGGCGAACACCGGCACCCGCACGCATGTGCCCGACACGCGCAGGCCGGGAATGGCGAGGATCTTGCGCGACTCGTTGCGCAGCTTCTTCTCCTCGTCGGTCTCGAACTCGCCGTCGTCGACGATCGAACCGGCCAGCGCCAGCACGTTGAAGGCGATGGGCTGCGAGAATTTCACCGGATCGGGGAAGGTGACCGCCGACCCGTCGTGGGTGAGGTCGGCCAGTTCGCCCGAGGCCTTACGCACCTGACCCTCGAGCTCGTCGACACCGGCCAGTCCGGCGCCCGACACCGCCTGATAGGTCGACACCACAAGACGGACCAGGCCGGCCTCGTCGTGCAGCGGCTTGAGCACCGGCATGGCGGCCATCGTGGTGCAGTTCGGGTTGGCGATGATGCCCTTCGGGGCGTTGTGCACCTCGGCCCCGTTGACCTCGGCCACCACCAACGGGACGTCGGGGTCCATCCGCCAGGCGCTCGAATTGTCGATCACGGTGACGCCGGCCGCAGCAAACTTCGGCGCGAGTTCCTTCGACGTCGACCCGCCTGCGGAGAACAGTGCGATGTCGAGCCCGGATGGGTCGGCGACCGCGGCGTCCTCGATGCGGACGTCGACGCCCTCCCACGTCAGCGTGTTCCCTGCCGAGCGCGCCGACGCGAAGTAGCGGATCTCGTCCACCGGGAAATTCCGCTCGGCAAGCAGCCTGCGCATCACGGTGCCCACCTGGCCGGTGGCGCCGATGATTCCTACTCTGGCCATCAGCGATCCTCCTCCGGACCGCTCGCTGCGCTCGGGGCCGTCATCGGAGCGCTACCCGCCTGGCGGCGGGGCCGCGTCGCGGCGGCCAGGCTCTTCGCGCGAGCGCTCATCGCGTTGGTGGTCACCATTCCTCGGTGCAGTTCCAGCTTCATCGGCCCGTTCCTCCGTAGACAACTGCGGGGCCGTCGTCGGGGGAGGCGCCGAGTTCGAAGGCGTCGTGCACGACGCGGACGGCCTCGTCGAGGTCGGTGTCGCGGACGACGACGGAGATGCGGATCTCGGACGTCGAGATCATCTCCATGTTGATGCCGGCCTCGGACAGCGCGGTGAAGAAGCGCGCCGAGACGCCGGGGTGCGAGCGCATGCCCGCGCCGACGAGCGAGAGCTTGCCGACGTGGTCGTCGTAGAGCAGGTCGGAGAAACCGACCTCGGCCTGGATGCGCTTGAGCGCGGTGAGCGCCGTGGTGCCGTCGGTGGCCGGCAGCGTGAAGGACACGTCGGTGCGGCCCGTGCCACCCGTCGACACGTTCTGCACGATCATGTCGATGTTGATCTCGGCATTGGCGAGCTCGCGGAAGATCGCAGCGGCCTGGCCCGGCTTGTCGGGCACGTTGACGACGGTGATCTTGACCTCGCTGCGGTCGTGCGCGACGCCGCTGATGATCGCCTGTTCCACCGGGAGGTCCTCCATGGATCCGCTGACTGTGGTGCCGGGCTTCGTCGAGAACGACGACCGGACGTGAATGGGCATGCCGTAGCGCCTGGCGTACTCGACGCTGCGCAGGTGCAGGATCTTGGCGCCGCTCGCGGCGAGCTCGAGCATCTCCTCGAACGTCACCTGCTCGAGGCGCTTCGCGTTCGGAACGATGCGGGGGTCGGCGCTGTAGACGCCGTCGACGTCGGTGTAGATCTCGCAGACGTCGGCCTTCAGCGCAGCCGCGATGGCCACCGCCGTGGTGTCCGACCCGCCGCGGCCGAGCGTCGTGATGTTCATGGTCTCTTTCGAGAAGCCCTGGAACCCCGCGACGATGGCGATGTTGCCCTGAGCGATCGAACCCTCGATGCGCCCGGGCGTGACGTCGACGATGCGGGCCTTGCCGTGCACCGACGTGGTGAGCACGCCCGCCTGCGAGCCGGTGAACGACTCGGCCTTGTAGCCGAGCGAATTGATGGCCATGGCCAGCAGGGCCATGGAGATCCGCTCGCCGGCGGTGAGCAGCATGTCGAACTCGCGGCCCTCGGGCACCGGAACGATCTGCTCGGCGAGGTCGATGAGCTCGTCGGTGGTGTCGCCCATGGCTGACACGACGACGGCGACATCGTGGCCGTCGCGCTTGGTGGCGACGATGCGTTCGGCAACGCGCTTGATCCGCTCTGCGTCGGCGACGGAGGAGCCGCCGTACTTCTGCACGACGAGACTCACTGCACGACCCCATCCGAACGACTGCTGGCGGAGCCCTCAGCCTATCGGGTGCCTGCGAGGCGGTTCGTCATCGCGACGCCGGCTCAGCCGCTGCTGAGCTGCGGGCGGTCCGGCTCGTCATCCGGTGAATCCTCGGCCGGCTGACCCAGGTTGCCGCGGATCGACTCGAAGATGGTCAATCCCTGGCCCACCAGGCTGGCGGCCATCTCGCCCAGTCCCGTGGCTCCGTTGAGGATGTTCACGTTCGCGCCGTTCAGCCCGGCTGCAGCCTCGCGGACGATCAACGGCAACTGGTCGATGAGCATCCGGTCGAGCGCCACCCGGTTGTGCGACGCGGCGGCCTCGGCCTGGATGCGGATGCGCTCGGCATCGGCCAGGGCGAGCACGCGCGTCTTCTCGGCCTCGGCCTCGGCGGGCTTCACGACCTCGGCCACCAGCTGCTGCTGGCGCAGCTCGGCGTTGCGTTGCGCGAGCTCCGTCTGGGCCTGCAAGACCCCGCGCTGGGCCTGGGCGGCCGCAAGCGGCCCGGCCTGCCCGGCGTCGGCCTGCGCCTTGTCGACCTCGGCCTTGTACTGCGCTTGGACGATCGCGGTCTCGCGGGCGTACTCGGCCTGCCGGCGCTGCGATTCCTGTTCGGCCTCCGCGGCCTGCTGGCGGGCCTGCGATTGCGAGATCTGCGCCGAGCGCTGGATCGCCGCGGTGTGCGGCGCCGACATGGCGACGATGTAGCCGAGGTCGCCGTCGTCGATCGACTGGATCTGCAGCGCGTCGACCGAGAGCCCGATGCGCCCCATCTCCTCCTTCGAGCCCTCGAGCACCTCGCTGGCGAGCTTCTGGCGCTCGGTGACGATCTCCTCGACCGTCATCGAGCCGATGATCGAGCGCAGGTGACCGGCGAAGATCCGTCCGGTGAGCACCGACATCTGGTTCTGGTCGGACAGGAACCGCTGCCCGGCGTTGACGATGCTGACCTCGTCGTTGCCGACCTTGAAGGCGATGACCGCGCGGACGTTAAGGGTGATGCCCTGCTTGGTGACGCAGCGCTCCTCGACCTCGGCCTCGTTCATGGACAGCGTGAGGAAGCGTGCCTTGCGGAAGAACGGCAGCACGAACGCGCCGTGCCCCGTGACCACCTTGAACGGCGTCTCACCCTTGTTCTTGCCGCCCGAGATGAGCATCGCCTCGTCGGGCGCCGGGACCTTGTAGCCGAGCATCGGATTCCCCTGGATTCAGGACGTGAAGTCGGAGATGGCTTCGACATCGACGGTACGGCCACCCCGCACGTCGACGACGAGCACCTTCTCGCCCTTGGACAGGGGATCGCGCGACCACGCGAGGTAGGACTCGGTCCCGCCGCGTATCGACAGCAGGACCTCACCGGGCCCGGCTGCACCACGAGTAGGCGTGATGATCACGCCACTCGTGCCGATCACGGACTCCGCCACGGTTAGGCGTGTGCGGCGAAGGCGGCCTCGAGGATGTCGAGCCCCTCGTGCAGCAGATCCTCACCGATCACGAGCGGGGGCAGGAAGCGCAGCACATTGCCGAACGTGCCGGCGGTCAGGGTGATCAGGCCCTGCTGGTGGCAGGCGCTCGCGATGGCGGCGGTAAGGGTCGGGTTCGGAGTGGTCCCGCCGGGTTCGACGAGCTCGAGGGCCAGCATCGCCCCGCGGCCGCGGACGTCGCCAACCGCCTCGTACTTCTCGGCCAGCGCCTGCAGCCGCGGCCGCATGACCGACTCGATGCGCGTGGCCGCGCCGCACAGGTCGTCGGCCTGCATGGTCTCGATTGCCGCAAGCGCGGCGGCGCAGGCAACCGGGTTGCCGCCGTAGGTGCCGCCCAGGCCGCCGCCGTGCACGGCGTCCATCATCTCGGCCCGGCCGGTGACCGCAGCGAGCGGCAGGCCGCCGGCGATGCCCTTTGCGGTGGTGATCAGATCGGGCACGACGCCCTCGAACTCGCAGGCGAACCAGTCGCCGGTGCGGCAGAACCCGGACTGGATCTCATCGGCGATGAAGACGATGCCGTGCTCGGTGCACCATTCGGCGACCCGGGCCAGGAAGCCGGGCGCGGGGACGATGAACCCGCCCTCGCCCTGCACCGGCTCGATGATCACCGCGGCGGTGTTCTGCTCGCCCACCTGCGCGTGCACCAGCTGCACGAACGTCGCAAATGCTTCGTCCGCACAATTCTCCGGACCGGTCGGCCAGCGGTAGGGATAGGCCATCGGGACGCGGTAGATCTCGCCCGCGAACGGCCCGAACCCGCTCTTGTAAGGCATCGACTTCGCGGTCAGCGCCATCGTCAGATTGGTGCGACCGTGATATGCGTGATCGAAGGCGACGACGGCCTGGCGTCCGGTGTGGTGCCGGGCGATTTTGATCGCGTTCTCGACCGCCTCGGCCCCCGAATTGAACAGCGCGCTGCGCTTGTCGTGGTCGCCGGGCGTCAGCTCGTTGAGCTTCTCGGCCACCGCGACGTACCCCTCATACGGCGTGACCATGAAGCAGGTGTGGGTGAACTCGGCGACCTGGCGCTGCACGGCCTCGATGACCCGCGGCGCGGCGTTGCCGACCGTGGTGACGGCGATGCCCGAGCCGAAGTCGATGAGCTGGTTGCCGTCGACGTCGACGACGATGCCACCGCCGGCCCGCTCGACGTAGACGGGCAGGGTGGTCCCGACGCCGGAGGCGACCGCGGCGGTCTTGCGCGCATGCAACTCCGCTGACCGAGGGCCGGGGATGTCGGTGGTCAGGATGCGGCGCTGATCGATCATGGCGTCTCCTCGATGACGGCGATGGTGTCGCCCTCCTGGATGGTGTCTCCGGGCGACACCGCGATCTCGCCGACGACGCCGTCGACCTCGGCCAGCACCGGGATCTCCATCTTCATGGATTCCAACAGCACGACCATGGTGTCGGGCCGGACGGTGTCGCCGACCTGCACCGTCACCGAGTGGACGGTGGCCACCATCTCGGCACCCAGGACGTGACTCATGAGGTGGGCACCAGTTCGGCGACGTCGGCGTGCAGCGCGGCCATGGCCCGGTCGAGGGTGGCGATCCGGCCGCGGTTGTGACGGGCGAGCTGCGCGAGATAGGCGTCGGTGACCTGGCGGTGCCCGACCACCCCGGCGACTGGGACGCCGTCGAAGCCGATCTCGTCGGGCCAGAACTCGTGGCCGTCGCTCGCGGTGATCTGGGTGAGCAGGCCCAGCGCGTCGGGCGCGGTGTAGTCACTGCGCAGTGCCGCCCGCACGACGGCGCCCTGGGTGATCGGGCAGGTGGCCCAGCGCTCGTCGAGCTGCTCGAGCCAGGTGTCCGCCGCGGCGTAATGCGTATGGCCCTGGAAGGCAGCAGCGATCAGGACGCTGCTGTCGAGCAGGACCGTCACCACTCGTCCTCGAGGCTGCGCACGTCCTCCGTCGTGATGACCCGGCCGTTCGAGGCCAGCGCCGGGAACCCGCTGCGGCCCTTGACGATGCGCGACGTGGCGACCGGGCGCATGCCGCGCTGCGCGTAGTCGACGACGACGGCGCTCAGCGTCCGGTTGCTGTCCCGTGCGATGGCGCGCAACTGGTCCAGCAGGGGCTCGGGCAGATCGATAGTCGTTCTCATCAATGCATCATAACGTCGCGATGCACCATCAGCCCTCGATGTTGTGCATGACGTGCTTGACGCGCGTGTAGTCCTCGAGCCCGTAGATCGAGAGGTCCTTGCCGTAGCCGGAGTGCTTGAACCCGCCGTGCGGCATCTCGGCCACGATCGGGATGTGGCAGTTGACCCACACGCAACCGAAGTCCAGTGCGCGGGTCATCCGCATGGCCCGGCCGTGGTCCTTCGTCCAGACCGAGGACGCCAGCCCGTACTCGACGCCGTTGGCGTAGCGGATCGCCTCCGCCTCGTCGGCGAAGGCTTGAATGGAGATGACGGGGCCGAACACCTCGTGCTGGCTCAGCTCGTCGTCCTGGGTCAGCCCGCTGACCACGGTGGGCTGCCAGAAGTAACCGCGGTCGCCCTGCCGCGCGCCGCCGGCGAGCACCTCGGCGTGATCGGGCAGGCGTTCGAGCATGCCGCCGACGTGGGCGAGCTGGGTGGCGTTGTTGAGCGGCCCGTACAAGGCGTCCTCGTCCGACGGCGGGCCGACCTTCGTGCCCTTCGCCTGCTCGGCCAGCAGTGCAGCGAACTCGTCGGCGACCTCGGCCGCAACGAGCACACGGGTGGCGGCCGTGCAGTCCTGCCCGGCGTTGAAATAGCCACCGATCGCGATGTTCTCGGCGGCGTCCTCGAGGTCGGCGTCGGCGAAGACCACGACCGGCGCCTTGCCGCCAAGCTCCAGGTGGACGCGCTTGAGGTCGTGGGACGCGGTCTCGGCCACCTGCATGCCGGCGCGCACCGAGCCGGTGATCGACACCAGCGACGGCGTCTTATGCGAGATCAGTTCCCGGCCGGTGTCGCGGTCGCCGCAGAGCACGTTGAAGACACCGGGCGGGAAGAACTCGCCGGCGATCTCGGCCATCAGCGCAGTGCTGACCGGGGTGGTGTCACTGGGCTTGAGGACGACGCAGTTGCCGGCGGCCAGGGCCGGGGCGTACTTCCAGACGGCCATCATCATCGGGTAGTTCCAGGGCGTCACCTGCCCGACGACGCCGATCGGCTCGCGCCGTACGTAGGACGTGAAACCAGCCATGTACTCACCGGCTCCGCGCCCCTCGAGCACCCGGGCGGCGCCGGCAAAGAACCGGATCTGATCCAGCGCGGGCGGGATCTCCTCGGTGCGGGTCATCTCGATCGGCTTGCCGGTGTTGCGGCACTCGGCGGCGATCACGTCCTCCGCGCGGTCCTCGAAGGCCTGTGCGAACTTGAGCAGCGCCTGCTGGCGCTCACTGGGTGTGGTGTCGCGCCAGGTCTCGAACGCCGTGGCCGCCGCCCCGTAGGCGCGGTCGACGTCCTCGGCCCCCGACAGCGGCGACGTGCCGAACACCTCGCCGGTGCTCGGGTCGACGAGATCGATAGTGCGCCCGTCGGCCGCCTCGACCGATTCACCGTTGATGAAGTTACGGACCACCGTCTTGTCGCTCATGGGCACAACGCTACCGGCGGCCGGGAGGGCCCACAACAACGGAATCCGTCGTCGCACCGAGCGTTTCATACGGAATACCCGCGTGCCCATGCTTCAGCAGGTGATCAACTGCGGATTGGCGTCGATATCCCGCAGCGATCCGCAGTTGATCACCGACGTGACGGGTGAAAGCGACGCCGTTGGCTCGTAGGAGGGCGCTCGGTTAGGCTCGACCCATCATGACCCGCGCGCTGCTTCTTCTTCGCAGCCGCGACGAGGATCTGGCTAGCTGAGCATTCGCTCTGGTCGCGCCCCTCGTCGCGGGTTGTTCGTCTGCGCCGACCGCTCCCATGTGATGTGCAACGGAGCCCCGTCATGAGCCGTCCCGCCAGCGTTCCCCACCCGCAGCAGCCTTCGGGCATGCCGTGCCACCGCTACCGCCCGTTCCCGAGCGTCGACCTGCCCGACCGCACCTGGCCGACGAAGACCATCACGCAGGCGCCCCGGTGGCTGTCCACCGACCTGCGCGACGGCAACCAGGCGCTCATCGACCCGATGAACGCCGCCCGCAAGAACGCCATGTTCGACCTGCTCGTCCGCATGGGTTACAAGGAGATCGAGGTCGGCTTTCCGGCCGCGAGCCAGACCGACTTCGACTTCGTCCGCAGCCTGATCGAGAGCGGCCGCGTGCCCGACGACGTCCGAATCTCGGTCCTCACCCAGGCCCGTGAGGAGCTCATCGAGCGGACCGTGCAGTCGCTGGTCGGCGCGCCGCAGGCCACGGTGCACATGTACAACGCTGCGGCGCCCGTCTTCCGCAAGGTCGTCTTCGGCTGGGACGGTGACGGTCGCGCGCAGTGCCGCGCGGTGGCCGTCGACGGCGTGCAGGCGATCATGAAGTACGCCGACATCCACCTGCCGCACACCGACTTCGGCCTGGAGTACTCGCCCGAGATCTTCATGGACACCGAGCTCGACTTCTCCCTCGACATCTGCGAGGGCGTCATGGACGTCTGGCAGCCCGGGCCCGAACGCGAGATCGTTCTGAACCTGCCATGCACCGTCGAGCGGTCGACGCCGAACGTCTACGCCGACCAGATCGAGTGGATGTCGCGCCGCTTCTCCCGGCGCGAGTACGTCTGCCTGTCCGTCCACACCCACAACGACCGCGGGACGGCGACGGCCGACGCCGAGCTGGCCGTGCTGGCCGGCGCGCAGCGCATCGAGGGATGCCTGTTCGGCAACGGCGAGCGCAGCGGCAACGTCGACCTCGTCACCCTCGGCCTGAACCTCTACAGCCAGGGCATCGACCCGATGATCGACTTCAGCGACATCGACGAGATCCGGCGTACCGCGGAGTACTGCAACCGCATCGGCGTGCACGAGCGGCACCCCTACGCCGGCGACCTCGTCTACACGTCGTTCTCCGGCTCGCACCAGGACGCGATCAAGAAGGGCTTCGACGACCTGGCCCGCCAAGCCGCCGAGGCGGGCCGGCCCGTGAGCGAGATGCCGTGGTACATCCCGTACCTGCCGATCGACCCGAAGGACGTCGGGCGCTCGTACGAGGCCGTGATCCGGGTGAACTCGCAGTCCGGCAAGGGCGGCGTCGCCTACATCATGAAGAACGACCACAAGCTCGACCTCCCGCGCCGCCTGCAGATCGAGTTCAGCCACGTCATCCAGGGCCACACCGACGCCGAGGGCGGCGAGGTCGAGCCGGCCGCGATGTGGCGGATCTTCTCCGACGAGTACCTGCAGCCCGGCGACGTCGAGCTCGTACGGCTCTCCTCCACCAGCGACGAGGGCACCGAGCGGATCACCGCGACCGTGCGGGTCAAGGACGTTGAACACGAGATCAGCGGCGTCGGCAACGGCCCGGTGTCGGCGTTCTGCGACGCCTTGTCCTCAGTGGACCTCGGCTACGGCGGGCTGTCCGTGCGGGTGCTCGACTACAACGAGCACGCGTTGACGGCCGGGCGCGACGCCGAGGCCGCCGCGTACCTGGAGATCGAGTTCGGCGACGCCGACGACACCGTGCTGTGGGGCGTCGGCATCAGCGAGTCGACGACGCAGGCCTCACTTCGGGCCGTCATCAGCGCCGTCAACCGCGAGTCGCGCCGGCTCAGCTGACCCCGGTGATCAACAGTGCCGAAACGCTCGATGCCGACGTTTCGACGCTGTTGATCACGGCAGGGGAGAGAGTGATCACGGCAGGGGAGAGAGGCGTCGGCGTCGGCGATCGAGTCCGAGCGCCAGGACAGCCAGGAACGCGACCAGACCGAGCGCGGCGACCGAGGCGGCTTGGCGCACGCGTGCAGTGATGCGCGGGTGTCCGGCGACGGCATAGCCGCGGGTGAGTAGCGGCTCGCTCGCCGCGGGCGCCGGCCGGGCGGGGACCACCTGGCTGAGCCGGTTGGTGCGATCGCTGAACAGGTTTGCCGCCGACCACACCGGGTTCTGGGTGCTGAGCGGGACGTCGGCCCGGACGAGTGCGCCGGCGTCGAGGGTCCCGTAGCCGTAGGCGCTGCTCGGCGTGCTCCGGCGCGCGTCGAGGGTCGCGATCAGGCGGGCGACGAGCTGGTCGTTCGTCAGGTCCGGGTGCGCCGACCAGGCCAGCGCGAGCGCGCCCGACACGAGCGCTGCCGCCTGGCTGGTGCCGTCGCCGGAGAACGCGTCGCCCGCGATCCGGCCGAGCGATGGGACGTCCACACCCGGCGCGGTAAGCGTCAGGAACGGCTCGCGGGCCGAGAACGACGCGACGACACCTTGCGGGTCGACGGCGCCCACGGACACCACACCCAGACAGGCCGCCGGCTCCTCGACCGAGTTCTCCCGCGGGCCGGTGTTGCCGACCGAGGCGACGACGACGGCCCCCCTGCGCAAGGCGTGGAACACCGCCTGCTGCTCGACGTCGGGACAGGGCGTGTCGTCGGTCTTCGGGTCGCGCAGTGCGCCGAGCGACATGCTGATGATCTTGGCGCCATGGTCGGCGGCGTAGCGGATCGCGTCAGGCAGCCGGTCGGGCAATTGGGCATCGGTGGTCCCGCGCAACGGCACGGCGATGGGCAGGATCTTCGCGCCCGGCGCGAGGCCGGTGATGTCCAGCAGTCCGGGCCGGGCGACCATGATCGAAGCCATCGCCGTCCCGTGCCCGAAGGTACTGACCTCGCGGTCGACCTGGCCGTCGCCACCGGCGCCGAGGTCGGTACCAGCGAGAATGCGACCCTGCAACTCCGCAAGACCGGCGCTCACGCCGGTGTCGATCTCGGCTATGGTCACGCCCTGGCCGCGCGCGCCCGCGGCCCACAGCCCCGGCACGTCCCAGCTGTCGAACCAGTACTCGGGTGCATCGGCCGGCCCGGGGGCAGCAGCGGCCGGAGGAGCAGTGAGAGCCAGGATCACCAGCAGCAACGCGCCGAGGATCGAGCATCGCCGGTTCACGACGCCAGCCAGCTGACCGACAACGGCGGACGGGCGACCGCGACGGCGCGCACGGTCAGCGTCAACCGACCCCGCCCGGTGCTCAACCGGTTGTAGAAGTCCAGCCGCCCGTAGCTCGTGGCCAAGACCGGGACGCTCGCGGTGAGCTGGAGCGTCCCGACCTGGGTGAAGGGCTGCGAGACATCGACGTTCGACGGTTCGCCGGCGATGGTGCCGCGGACGCTGGCCGGCAGATATCGCTCGGTCGGCAGCGGGCAGGTCGTGGTGGGGTGGAGCAGGCAGCGACGGACGGCGGCCAGCACCGCGACGCGCATGGCCGCCCGCCCCGCACTCGTCACCCGGACCGCGAACACCCGGGCCGTCGTGCTGTTCGGCACGATGCCGATGTCCGCGTCCAGAGCGAGGTAGGGCGTGTCCAAGCGGACGGGCGGTGCTCCGGGGAAGACCAGCACCGCACCGGCCGGCAGCTCGTGGCCGAGCACCGAGGCCCGCTGGGTCGACGACCCCAGCTGCAGCCTGGTCCGCACGGCGGTGGCGTCCAGGCGCCACCCGCCGTCGGACTCGTGCACCGGGACGCGCACCGACACGACGCTGTCCCGGTCGGGGTAGCGAAGCGCGTAGGAGACCGCCACGGTGGCCCGGTCGGCGCTGTGCCCTCCTGAACTGCTGCGCCGCGCCGCGCCGATGTGCAGGTCGACCATGCGCGCTACCCGTTGCTGTTCGCGCAGCACGTCGGCGGTCAGGAGCGTCCTGGGCCCGGTCGGTACGTCCCCGAAGCCGAGCGCGGCTGCGGCGTCGGCGTGCTGCAGGGCCTCGAAGTACCCCCGAACGGCGCCGGCCGGACCGCGGGTGCGGGCATAACTCGCAGCGGCCACCACGGTCCCGCTGACGATGACCGCCAGTGCAACGAGCAGCCCCGGCCAGAACAGCCAGGGTCGACGCGGCGGACCGGCAGGTCTCGCCTCGGACACCTCGGACAGCATGCGGGCCGATCAGTCGACGCGCCGGCGCCCCGAGAAGGCGCGGCCGAGGGTCACCTCGTCGGCGTACTCCAGGTCGCCACCGACGGGCAGGCCGCTGGCGAGCCGGGTGACGGTGAGGCCCATCGGCGCCAGCAGCCGCGCCAGGTAGGTGGCCGTCGCCTCGCCCTCGAGGTTGGGGTCGGTGGCCAGGATGATCTCGGTGACGACGCCGTCGCGCAGCCGGGTCAGCAGTTCGCGGATGCGCAGGTCGTCGGGGCCGATGCCGTCGATGGGGCTGATCGCGCCGCCCAGCACGTGGTAGCGGCCGCGGAACTCGCGCGTGCGCTCGACCGCGACGACGTCCTTCGGCTCCTCGACCGCGCAGATGATCGTGGCGTCGCGGCGGTCGTCACTGCAGATGCGGCAGACGTCGGCCTGCGCCACGTTGCCGCATACCGAGCAGAACTTGACCTCGTTCTTGACACGCAGCAGCGTGCTCGCCAGCCGCTCGACATCGACGGCCTCGGTCGCCAGCAGGTGAAACGCGATGCGCTGGGCGCTCTTCGGGCCGACGCCGGGTAGCCGTCCGAGCTCGTCGATGAGGTCCTGGACGGCGCCCTCGTACATGAAGTGGTGTGCTCGCCGCGGTCAGAGACCGGGGATGCCGACGCCGCCGGCCATACCGCCGAGCCCACCGGTGACCGGGCCCATCTTCTCGGCCGCGAGGTCCCCGACCGCGCGGTGCGCATCGCGCACGGCGGCCACGATCAGGTCCTGCAACGTCTCGACGTCGTCGGGGTCGACGGCCTGCGGGTCGATGACGAGTGCGGTCAGCTCGCCGTCACCGGTGAGGGTTGCCGTGACCAGACCGCCGCCCGCTGTTCCGGTGACCTCGGTCTCGGCCAGCTCGGCCTGCGCCGCGGCGAGATCGGCCTGCATCTTCTGGGCCTGCTTCATCAGCTGCTGCATGTTCGGCTGGCCCGCACCGCCGAATCCTCCGCCACGCTGGCTCACGTCGTCCTACCTCTGACTCTCGTTCGACCGGGCACCTGCAGCGCCAGCGTAACCGGCGCTCATCGGCGATCGATCGGGCGCGCACCGAGCTGCTCGCTGAGCAGCTTCATCGCCTCGGCCTCCGGGTCGTGGGACGCGGGCACTGCGGCGGTGGGTCCGGACGGCGGCCCGGCGTCGAACTCGGGCTCGTCGCGCGGGTCGGGCTCGGGTGCTCGGGTGCGCGTCGAGGTAGCTGCCAGTTGAGGCGGCGGCAGGTCGTCGGCCGCGGCCCGCGGGCCGGTCCCGGCGCCGACCTCGATGCGCCAGGTGCCGCCGACCACCGCCGACAGCGCCTGCTTCAGCACCGAGGTGTTGCTGTCCTCGCCAATCATCCGGGCCAACGCGGCCGGCGCGCTGAGCTGCACGAGCTCGCCGTCGACGTCGGTGATCTGAGCGCTGTCGAGCAGGGCACGGGTACGGCGGCTGGTCTGCTTGACGACCTCCAGCGTTTCCGGCCAGAGCCGGCGCAGCGCCGCCGCGTCGAGGCCCCCGGGAGCGGCCACCGCGACAACGGCCGACGGCTCGGGCTGAGCCTGATCCGGCTCGGGCGCGACGGGCTCGGGGGCGACGGGTGCGGCTGCCGGTCGGGGTGCCGCTCGCGTCTCGGACACCGGGGCAGGATCGGCTTGTCCCCCGACGGTCATGCGCCGCTCGAGACGCTCGAGGCGCTGCAGCAGCGACGCTGCGTCGGTGGATGCGTCGGGCAGCATCATCCGCGCGCACAGCAGCTCGAGGACGAGGCGCGGCGAGGTGGTGCCGCGCATCTCGATGAGGGCGGTGTGCACGATCTCGGCGAAGCGGGCCAGCGTGGCGCCGCCGAGCCGGATGGCCTGCTCGCCCATGTGGGTGAGTTGGTCCTGGGGCACGTTGATCAGGCCGCGCTCGCCGGCGTCGGGCACCGCGTCGAGCAGGATGAGGTCGCGGAAGCGGTCGAGCAGGTCCATAGAGAACCGGCGCGGGTCATGGCCGGCCTCGACCACGCGATCGACGGTGCCGTAGACACCCACCGCGTCGGCGGCGGCCAGCGAGTCGATCATGTCGTCGAGCAGTGCCGAGTCGGTGACGCCGAGCAGGCCCACGGCGCGGGAGTAGGTGACCCCGTCGGGCCCCGCCCCGGCCAGCAGCTGGTCGAGGATCGACAACGAGTCACGGGCCGATCCACCACCGGCCCGCACCACCAGTGGCAGCACCGCCGGCTCGACGGCGATGCCCTCGGCCGCGGTGATGCCCTCGAGGTGCTGGCGCAGGGTCTGCGGCGGGATGAGGCGGAACGGGTAGTGGTGCGTACGCGAGCGGATGGTGGTGAGCACCTTGTCGGGCTCGGTGGTCGCGAAGATGAACACCAGGAAGTCCGGCGGCTCCTCGACGAGCTTGAGCAGCGCGTTGAACGCCGCCGTCGTGACCATGTGCGCCTCGTCGATGATGTAGACCTTGTAACGGTCGCGGACGGGCGCGAAGAACGCCCGTTCACGCAGGTCACGCGCGTCGTCGACACCGTTGTGGCTGGCCGCGTCGATCTCGATGACGTCGATGGAGCCCACGCCGTTGGGCGCCAGCTCGCGGCACGAGTCGCACACGCCGCACGGCTCCGGCGTCGGGCCCTGCGCGCAGTTGAGCGAACGGGCCAGGATGCGAGCGCTGGACGTCTTGCCGCAGCCGCGCGGCCCGCTGAACAGGTAGGCGTGGTTGATGCGCCCCGCGGCCAGTGCCGCCCGCAGCGGCACCGTGACGTGGTCCTGCCCGATGACCTCGGCAAACGTCGCGGAGCGGTATTTGCGGTACAGGGCCAAAGACACGCCACGACCGTAACCATCGGCACCGACAGCCGCCACGTCGCCCGGGCGACCCGCGCACGGACCCGCCGCATCAGAGGAAAAGGACCCCCCGCGCACCCGTCAGAGCCTGCTTATCCTTGCTGCCTTCCGGCCCTGGGGAGGTTCGCGGGGTGAACGCCGCACGGGGGGTCGGGTATCGAGTCTACGGATGCCCGTATCCTCGTCGACGGAGGATTCGCCTAGTGGCCTATGGCGCTCGCCTGGAACGCGGGTTG
Organism: uncultured Jatrophihabitans sp.; assembly: GCF_964244045.1. Taxonomy (NCBI): domain Bacteria; kingdom Bacillati; phylum Actinomycetota; class Actinomycetes; order Jatrophihabitantales; family Jatrophihabitantaceae; genus Jatrophihabitans; species uncultured Jatrophihabitans sp. Next base: position 45,278 of record NZ_CAXTHK010000003.1, read on the forward strand.
GGGGCAACCCCTCATGGGTTCAAATCCCATATCCTCCGCGGCAATGCTCGGGCCCGCGCGACTCGTTCGCGTGGGCCCGACGCACATCAACGGGTGGCCAACACCGGTTCGGCCGCGACCTCGGAACGCACCGGCGTCAGCGGAATTGCCAGCAGCGGGAAGACCGCGACGAGCGCGAAGCCCCAGGCGTAGCCGGCTCCGCTCACCACGAATGCCAACACCGGCGGGGTCGCCACCGCAGCGACGTTCTGCACCGTGTTCTGCAACCCCAGCGCGCGTCCCGACCACTCGCGACCGGCGACCTCAGCCACCGCGACGTACGCCAGCCCGTTGTCGGCCACCGTGATCACCGCACCCAGCCCGAACCCGCCGATGACGAACCACAACCCGGTGGCCGCCCCGAAGGCGATCAGCACCATCAGCGCCGCGCTGGCCACCGCCAGTTGCCGCATCGGGCGCAGCCGGCTGCGCACCCGGTCGGACCAGACGCCGGCCGCCACCCGGCCGACGGCCCCGGCCACCTGGAACCCGAAGACGAGCCGACCGGCGGCCTCCGGGTCCCAGTGCCGCTCGGCGACAAGGTAGACGAGCGTGAACCCGCCGACTGCGAACTGCGGCACGACCAGCAGCGCGCTGGACGCGTGCACCCGGACCAGGACGCGCGAGCCGCGGTAGGGCGACCGGGTCGGCGCCGCGCCGGCCACCGCGGGCGGACGCGCCGGGTCGAGCACGAACACGAACACCAGCAGCGCCGCAATCGCGCAGAGCATCGCGGGGAACAGCAGCGCGAGATACGGCCCGTGCGCGTGGGCGAACGAAGGCAGCACGAGCGCGGCGAGCGCCACGCCGAGCGGCTGAGCGGTCTGTCGGGTGCCCATGGCGAGCCCTCGTTCATGCACCGGGAACCACCCCAGCACCATCCGACCGCCCGCCGCGTTGACCGATCCGGCCGCGGCTCCGGCGAGCACGAGCAGCAATCCGAACGCGATCGGGCCCTGGGTCAGCGACGCCCCGACCAGCAGCACTGCGGCGGCAGCGACGCCCGTCATGATCACCAGCCGCTCGCCGCGCCGATCAGCGGCCGCGCCCCAGAGGATGAGGGTGCACAGCAGCCCGGCAACAGGCGCCGATACCAGGACGCCGGCCTGCACCAGGCTGAGCCCCTCGTCCTGCAGCGCCGCAACGAGCAACGGCATCCCGTAGAGGAACGAACACGTCGCCGCCTGAGCGTATGTGCCCACGGCGAGAATCGTCCATCGCCGTCGCACGCTCACAGCGCAACTCTAGCGAGAATCCCACCAGTAGAGACGGTCGTCCCGCCTAGTGAGACTAGCTAAGCAGGGGCGCACGGAGCCCGCGTTGGGCATCGGCTGGGTCAGGCGGCGGCGCGGCTTTTCCGCGAACGCTTGGCGGCCGCAGTCACGGTCGAGGCCAGCTCACTACGCGAGCTGGTGACGACGTCATCGCCGAGGCCCAGGATCGAGAACAGCATGCGAGCGTCATCGACGTCGGTGGCGGCGGCGGCCACCACGCGGACGGCCTTGCGCTGCTGTTCAGCGTGCAGGGTCTCTTCAGCCTCGATGCGGGCCAGGTCGGCCTGCGAGATCGGCGTTCCGTCCACGGACATGGTGCCCACATGCGCTGTCATGCACCGACCATTCCCCCAGCTAACGCGGTTCTAACCAGCCAATCGACCCGAGTTTTCGCCCGTCACGCCGCCCTTAGCCCGAGCCCAGGAACGGGATGGCCTCAGCTGGGCGGCGGCAGCTTCGCGACCTGGGAGAAAAAGCTGTCGATCTGCTTCACCACTGCCGTGAAGTGGTCGAAATCGACCGGTTTGGTGACGTAGACATTCGCGTAAGACTCGTAGGACCGCGCGATGTCCTCCTCCGAGGCCGACGTCGTCAGCACCACCACCGGGATCGAGCGCAGCAGCGGATCCGCCTTGACCTCGGCCAGCACCTCCTGGCCGGACTTGCGGGGCAGGTTGAGGTCGAGCAGGACGAGATCTGGGCGCTCGACGTCGGCGTAGCCGCCTTCGCGGCGCAGGTACGCCATCGCCTCCACGCCGTCGGACACGATGGCGAGTCGGGTGTTGACCTTGCCCGCGCGCAGGGCCTCCTGGGCGATCATCACGTCAGCGGGATCGTCCTCGACGAGCAGGACCTCGAGCGGCTCGCGTTCGCCGCTGTCACGTCGCTGATCGGGCACGGCGCTGGCCTTCCGGTAACGAGAACACGAAGGTGGCTCCCTCGCCCGCGTGCGTGGTGTCGAGCTGGATGTGCCCACCGTGGAAGTCCACGATGCGCCGACACAGGGCCAGGCCGATCCCGGTGCCACCGTACTGGTCGCGCAGATGCAGTCGCTGAAATACCGCGAAGATCCGCTCGGCGTACTGCGGGTCGATCCCGATGCCGTTGTCGGCCACCGTGATCGTCCAGTCACGTCCGTCTTGTTCGGCACCAATCCGCACGACGGGCGAAACACCGTCGCGGTGGTACTTCAGCGCGTTGCCGACGAGGTTCTGCATCAGCGAGGACAACAACGAACGGTCGCCGTCGACGGTCGGCAGCGGCGTCAACCGCTCGACGGTGCCACCGGTGTCGTCCAGCTGGTCGCTCAGCGTCGCAACGGCCTGGTCGAGGACAGCGCCCAGGTCCACCGGCACGAACGACTCGGTGGTCCGCCCAACTCGCGACAGCGCCAGCAGATCATTGATCAAGGTCTGCATGCGCTTCGCGCCGTCGACGGCGAAGTCGATGTACTGGCGGGCGCGATCGTCGAGTTGCGCGCTGTACTGGCGCTCGAGCAGCTGGCAGAAGTTGGACACCTTGCGCAGCGGCTCGGACAGATCGTGCGAGGCGACGTAGGCGAATTGCTGCAGATCGCCGTTCGAGCGTTCCAGCTCGGCACTCTGGCGCCGCAGGTCCTCGGAGATGTCCTCGGCTCGCGCGAGCTCCTGGACGATCTGCGCGCGCATGGCCTCGACGTCGCGAGCGAGGTGCACCATTTCGGCCGGGCCCGAGGGCACGATCGAGCGCGACAGGTCGCCGGAGGCGACCGTCCGGGTCTGAGCGCCCAGCTGTTCGACCGGCCCGAGAACCCAGTGGTGCAACCCTCGCCACACGACCAGACCAGCGACGACCAGCATCGCGAGGGCGACAGCCAGGGCAGCGGCGGCCGCGGCCCCGGCCGTATTGCGTGCGTTGCGGGCTTCGGAGATCGCGGAGTCGAGCGCGGTGCCCACGGCGTCGCCCGCAGCGGTGACCCGCGCGAGGCGATCGCGGGTCTCCTTCGTCGACACGATCGCCACGCCCTGCTTCCTCTTCTCAATCAACGGCGCAGCGTTTCGCTGTTCCCACGTCACCACCGCGGCCTGGAAGTCGCGCAGGGCTCGCACGACCTCAGCGCGGTCGGACGCCAGGCGTCGCACCGTGCGGATGTCGGCCGCGCGGATGGCCGGCCCGGCGGTATACGGCTGCAGCGAGACCGCCTGTCCGGTGATCAGGAAGGAGCGCAGGGCGCCCTGCTCCACCAGGAAGTCGTTGTACAGCTGCTTGCTGGCAGAGAGCGCCGGCTGCCAACGGTCCACCAGATCGTTGCCCTTTCGGACGAATCGGATCGAGGCCAGCACGGCCAGCGCGGCGGACAGCAGCACGACGACCGCCACCACCGTGAAAGCCCGGCCGAGCCGGCTGCGCAGGGTCCATTCCGCCGCCACCGGGGCGGTGGGTGTCACGGTGCCGGGGTCGTCAACACCAGGGCTGCGGTGTCGTCGACCGAGTCGAGCGGGGCGCCGCTGACCAACTCGGAGATCCACGCCGTGGGCGACTCGCCCCGACCGCCGAGCCGGGTGACCGCGTCGACCAGCTCGTTGATTCCCAGCGAGTCCGTCGCGGGGTCCAGGGCGTATGCCTCCAGCAGCCCGTCGGTGTAGAGCAGCACCGACGACCCGGCCGGGAAGGCCAGCGAGTTCGACGGCCAGCTGCCGGCGACACCGGGGATGCGCACCCCGAGCGGCGGCCCGATGACGACGTTCGAGTAGCTGGTGCTCCCGGCCGAGGTGACGATGGGTGCCGGGTGCCCGGCAACGCGCATCGACAACTCCCCGTCGCCGATCGTGATCTCGCAGGCCGTGACGTAGCGCGGGTGCTCGGCCTGCTCCGACTCCAACAGGCGGGCGAGATTGGGCAGGATCTGCTCATCGGCCACGCCGGCCAGCAGCAGCGTGCGCCACGCCACCCGCAGGTGCACGCCGAGAGCGGCCTCGTCCGGCCCATGCCCCATCACATCGCCGATGACGGCGCGTACGCGGCCATCGGGGGTCTCGACGACGTCGAAAAAGTCGCCGCCCAGCACGGCGTCATTGCGTCCCGGCCGGTAGTACGTTGCGACGTCGACGGCGGTCGTGCGCAGGAGCGGGCGCGGCAGCAGACCACGCTCGAGCCGCGCCTGCTCGGCGGCGTTCAGCTGGATCTCGAGCAGCAGCCGCTGGGCGCGCTGCGCCCGCTTGCGTTCCATGGCGTAGCGCATCGAGCGCTCGAGCAGCTCGGCGTTGATCGCGTCCTTGACCAGGTAATCCTGTGCGCCGACGCCCAGCGCAGCCGCGCCGTCGCGCTCGGTGAGGCCGGTACGACCGGTCAGCACAATGACCGCGACGTCGGGCGCGCTCTCGACCATTTCCTCGACCGCTGAATATCCGTCCGCGTCGGGCAGCCCCAGGTCGAGCAGCACGCAGCGGGGCGTGCGGGCGGCTGCAACCGCCTTCGCCTCGGCCATCGTGCGGGCCCAGACGATGGCGTCGTCCGGCACGCCGACTTCGTACAGGCTCGCCTGAATAAGGAGTGCGTCGCCTGGGTCGTCCTCGACGAGCAGGATGGCCGGCTGCCCGTCCGTTCCCACGGCGCCCTCGGCGTCGAGCATGCTCACCGCGTGCCCTCCGCTCGTTCACCTCGCAGCAGACGCGGGCACACCACGACTGCGAGCCCGGGCCGGATCCCGCGCGACCGAACTGTAATGGGTAGCAGCGCTTTTAGCCCGACGTCTCGCCGGGTTCCGCGCCGGTGCCCTGTTCTGCGAGCCGATGCTGCACCGCTCGCGAGATGTCGCCGAGGGCCACGACCTGTTCTGGGGACAGCACGTCGAACAGGTATCGACGGACAGCTTCGACGTGCCTAGGGGCGGCGGCACGCACCGCCGAAGCACCCGCATCGGTCAGCACGACGAAGGCGCCTCGGCGGTCCTCGCAGCAGTTGGACCGCTCGATGAGACCGCGTTGCTGCATCCGGGTCAGCTGGTGGGACAGCCGGCTCTTCTCCCACTGCAGCCCCCGCGCCAGTTCGAGGATGCGCATCCGTCCGTCAGGGTGTTCGCTGAGCGGGACCAGCACTGCGAAGTCGGCCATCGACAACCCGCCCTCGTCCTGCATGTCGCGGCCGAGTTGCGCATCGAGCTGGGTCTTCATGGTCAGAAAGGCCCGCCAGGCCGCTTGCTCGTCGTCGGTGAGCCAGCGCGTCGGCACGCCGACGGCCATGTCGTCGCCCGCGCGTGTCGTCCCGGTCATGACTTCATCATACGCACGTTGTTGACACGTCATCTTCCGGTGCCTACAGTCTAGTTGATGCCTCAACCAAGAGGCGTCCTCGTCCTTCCCGCTCAGGAGCACTCAGATGACAGCCACCACCACCGACTTCACGACCCTTACCGGCACCTACACCCTCGACCCCGTGCACTCGCGTCTCGGCTTCGTCGCCCGGCACGCGATGGTCACCAAGGTCCGCGGTGCCTTCAACGACTTCGAGGGCACCATCACCGTCGACGGGGAGGATCTGGCCGCCTCCCGTGTCCAGGTAACCGCCCAGGTCGCCAGTATCGATACCCGCAACGAGCAGCGCGACGGTCACCTGCGTACCAACGACTTCCTGGACGCCGAGAACCACCCGGAGATCACCTTCGTCTCAAGTTCCGTCAGCCATGAGGGCGGCAACGACTTCGCGGTCGCCGGCGACCTCACCATCAAGGGCGTCACCAAGTCCGTCACCTTGCCGCTGGAGTTCCAGGGCTCGGCCAAGGACCCGTACGGCAACCTGCGCATCGGCTTCGAGGGCAGTACGACCATCGAGCGCTCCGACTACGGCGTCAGCTTCAACGCCGCGCTCGAGACCGGTGGCGTCCTGGTCAGCGAGAAGATCACGCTGGAATTCGAGATCTCGGCGATCAAGTCCTCCTGAGGCTCGCTAGGCTGGCCGCGTGCAACGTGCCCCGCGGCCGGCCCGATGAGCCCGACCGTCGTCGAGTCCGCTGACGAGGCGGTTGCCGGCGTCGCCGACGGGATGACTGTGCTCATCGGCGGCTTCGGCGCCGCAGGGCAACCGGTCGAGCTGATCGATGCGCTGCTGCGATCTGGCGTGCATGACCTCGTCGTGGTCAACAACAACGCCGGCAACGGCGACGTCGGGCTGGCCGCGCTGCTCGCTGCCGGACAGGTCCGCAAGATAGTCTGCTCGTACCCGCGGCAGTCCGACTCCTGGGTCTTCGACGGGCTCTACCGAGCCGGCAAGATCGAGCTCGAACTCGTTCCCCAGGGCAACCTGGCCGAGCGCATGCGGGCCGCGGGCGCCGGGATAGGTGCCTTCTTCGGTCCCACCGGCGTCGGCACCCCGCTCGCCGAGGGCAAGGAGACCCGCACGATCGACGGGCGGGGCTACGTGCTCGAATACCCCATCCGCGGCGACGTCGCGTTGATCAAGGCGCACCGCGCGGACGAGGCCGGCAACCTCGTCTACCGCAAGACGGCCCGCAACTTCGGCCCGGTGATGGCCACCGCAGCGGCGTCGACCGTCGTACAGGTGGGCGAGCTCGTCCCGGCTGGCGCCCTCGATCCCGAGGCTGTTGTCACGCCAGGGATCTTCGTCGACACCGTGGTGGTCATCTGATGAGCGACGCTTGCGGAGCGCACAATGTGATCATCGCGGCGAAGCCGCATATCGGCGCGAGGCCGGGCCCGAGCGCAGCGAGCGGTCGGGGCGAGGGTCGATGAAAGTCGTCGAGCACGCAGATCGTGGGCCGCTGGACAAGCGCGAGCTGGCCGAACTCGTGGCCGCCGACATCCCGGCGGGGTCCTACGTGAACCTCGGTATCGGCCAGCCCACCACCGTCGCCGACTTCCTGCCTATCGGCGGGGGTGTCACCCTGCACACCGAGAACGGCATGTTGGGTATGGGCCGGGCCGCAACCGGCGACGAGATCGATCCCGACCTGATCAACGCCGGCAAGATCCCGGTCGTCGAGACGCCCGGCACCGCTTACTTCCACCACGCCGATTCTTTCGCCATGATGCGCGGCGGCCACCTCGACGTGTGCGTTCTCGGGGCCTTCCAGGTGTCCGAGCGGGGCGATCTCGCGAACTGGCACACCGGCGAACCCGACGCGATCCCCGCCGTCGGCGGCGCCATGGACCTCGCCATCGGCGCCAAGGACGTCTACGTGATGATGTCGCTGTTCACCCGCGGCGGAGAGTCCAAGCTGGTGCCCGCCTGCACCTACCCGCTCACCGGCGTCGGCTGCGTCAGCCGCGTCTTCACCGACTACGCGGTGTTCAACATCGCCCCCGATGGCGTGCAGCTCGTCGCGACGTACGGCATCAGCGCCGACAGCCTGCGTTCGCGGGTGCCGGTGGAATTCAGCGTCGACTGACGCTCGGCGGATCCTGCCTGGCGGTGGCGGTGGGATTCGAACCCACGGTGGTTTTACCCACACACGCTTTCGAGGCGTGCTCCTTTGGCCGCTCGGACACGCCACCGCAGAAGAGGTTACAGGTCAGCGGCGGGCGGCGAAGAACGCCTCCAGCAGGGCTGCGCACTCGTCTGCACGGACGCCGCCGAGCACTTCCGGACGGTGATTGAGCCGGCGGTCGCGCACGACATCCCATAGTGACCCGACCGCACCCCCCTTCGGGTCCCAGGCGCCGAACACCAGCCGGGCCACTCGCGCGAGGACGAGTGCGCCCGCACACATGGTGCACGGCTCGAGGGTGACCACCAGCGTGCAACCGGTCAGCTGCCAGTCGCCGAGCGCTGCACCGGCCCGGCGCAACGCCACCACCTCGGCGTGGGCGGTCGGGTCGGCGGATGCCTCACGCGCGTTCGCCGCCGCGGCAAGCACGGTGCCGTCGGGTCCGACGACCAGCGCGCCCACCGGGATCTCGCCCGCCTCGCCGGTAGCGGCCGCGAGCTCCAGCGCGGCCCCCATCAACGTGAGGTCGTCCGTCATCCCCGCAGGTCTTCGAAGACCGCGCCGCAGCCGGCCTTCTCGCAGACGGCCAGGACGAGGTCGACGGGCAGCGTGCCCTGGTGCTCGCACATCTCGATCAGGTCCGCAGCCGAGGTTCCGAGGTCCTCGACGAGGTCGGCATCGCCGAAGGGAGCGCTGTCGTGGACCGCGGCGGCCGTCTCGGCGAGGTCTGGATCGGCGGCGACGACGGGGTTGTCAGCCAGCGCGTCACCGCCGATCTCGGCAAGCTCCTCGGCGACGATCGCGGCCATCGGGTAGCGGTCCGCAGCGTGCCCGTCGGACAGGAAGGCCCGGGGATCGTCCTCGGTGTCGTCCAGGCGTAGTAGCGCCGCGTACTCGTCGTCCTGCTCGATCACCAGCAGGCGCACCTCGCCGGGCAGGTCACGCAGGACATCACCGAGGTCGGCGATCGACTCGCACTCCGACAGGTCGGCCTCCTCGCCGGTCCACCGGTCGCCGCGGCGGGTCAGTGCTGCTGCGAAGTACGACACCGGATCACCGGACCCAGGCCGCATCCGTGGCCCGCACGTACGCCTCCGTCAGCTCGAGGCGCTCGATGATGGCGTCCAGCATCTCCTCCGGCAACGCCTCGAGGTCGTCGAGGATCTCTTCCATCTCGTCCTCGCCGAGGTTGAGATCCTCGAACAGCTCGAGGTCGCCGACCGGCCACACCTCGTCGAGCTCATCGTCGTTGGGCGGGTCCTCGCCCAACCGGGTGATGGCCTGCTCGGCCAGCGGGAACTCGACGGCGGCGGTGAGGTCGGACAGCAGCAGCGCGATGCGCCGGCCCTCCTGGCGGGCGATGACGAAGAACTCCTCCTCGACGCACGCGATGACGAACGGGCCGCCCTCGGGCGGCTGCGAGCGCAGCGCGGCGAGCAGGACGCCGAGGTCCTCGAGCACCGTCGGCGGCAACGGCTCGAGACGCCACTGCGCAGCGTCGGTCGCGGCATCGCTGGCAACAGATTTGAATACCGCCACGGCGAATCCACGAGCAGCCACAGCTGACCTCCCTCGCCGTCCGGGTGCACCCGCGCGTGCCCAGCGCGCAGATCACGATCCTGACACGTCCGGACGGCAGCAGGAAGGCGTTACGTCAGGCCACTACGGTCGTCGATGTGCACTCCCAGCTTCGCGATCCCCGATGAGCACGGGCTTTGCGCGCGTCGCCGTGCTGGGGCTCGGCCTGATCGGCGGCTCGATCCTGCAGACCGTCCGGCACGCGGGCATCGCGGGCGTCGGCTACGACGTCGACGTTGCCGCCCTCGAGGCGGCGAGCAGCGACGGGTTCGCGGTGGCGCCCTCGACCGCCGCGGCCGCCCGCGGTGCCGACCTGATCGTCCTGGCCATGCCGCTGCCCGCCGTCCGCGACGCCGCAGCCGCCCTGCGCGGGCACTTGTCACCCGGCGCGATCGTCACCGACGTCGGCACCCTCAAGCAACCGGTCGTCGACGCAGTCCGCGCCGAGCTCCCTGGCGTCTCGTTCGTCGGCGGGCACCCACTAGCCGGTGTCGAGGACACCGGGTGGCCGGCCGCGCGGCCAGCGATGTTCCGCGATGCGTCGTGGTCGCTCGTGCTGGAAGCCGACACCGACCTCGACGACTGGCTGCGGCTCGCGTCCTTCGTCTGCGACATCGGTGCGCGCCCGGTGCCCACCACGGCCGCCGACCAGGACGCCGCGGTCGCCCGGGTCATCGGCCTGCCACACGTGCTGGCCGAGGCATTGGCCCTGACCGGGCTTGCCGGCGGCCCGCTCGGGCTGACGCTGGCGGCCGGTTCGTACATGTCCGGCTCGCGGGTGGCACGGACCCGTCCCGAACTGGTGACCACGTGGTGCGACGGGAATCCTGCGCTGCCCACCGCACTCGACGACGCCATCAGTTACCTCGTCGAGGCCCGCGATGCGCTGCGCTCGGGCGGTTCCGTGCTTTCGCTCGCCGACGCCGGCCACGCGGCGCGCATCAACTGGGAGCACCGCCAGGTCGAGCCCGTCGAGCTGCGGGCCGATGCTGCTGCGCTGGTCGCGCACGGGCGCTGCGGGGGGTGGATCACTGCCGTGCTGCAAGAGCCCGATGGCGTCCGACTGTTGGGCATGCGCCCCGTCTGAGCTGCAGCGTGGCGGCTCGTCCCGACCGGTTGTCCACAGGGCGCGAACTCGGCCCCCTGCGGGTCGTCGGCCGGCGGTAGCTTCGCCCCATGACGATGATCAGAGTGGCCCCCGCATCGGCCCTGCGGTTGTTCCTGCTGGCCCTCGGGCTGCTCGTACTCGTGGTCGCTCAGGCCACCCCGGCCGCTGCGACGCTCGACCCACCGCAGCAGTCGGGCAATTGCGCGTCCACCAACACGTCGTACGTCGGGATCTCGATCGGGGTGGGTCTGGGCAAGGATCGGACGGGCGCAATCACCAAGCACAACGAGGCGCTGGGCCTCGCCTGCCTGGTCCGCAGCGCGCACCACGTGCGGATCATGCTGCAGTGGGACACGGTCGGCCGGTTGTTCCAGGGCACCTTCGGCGGGTACATCCGCGACTGCACGACGAAGAAGTGGTACCTCGTCACCTACCTGGCCTACGACAACGGCACCTCGCATCGCCGCGGCGCAAAGACAAGTACGCGATCGTTCACGTCGCGACACAAGATCCAACCCGTCGTGCAGGGTGACGGCGCCTACTCGCGCGCGCCCTTCCCCATCGGGAGCGCTGCCTCGGGCCACTTCGCCTCGTTGAAGGGTTTCCGCGCGATAGGCGCGTGCGTCTGACCGCGCCGCGCCTCGCGCCGACGTCCGCGCGGGCCGGCAGCCGGAACCGGGTTGGGCGCGGTTCGCGCCGTCCCCTATGCTGGGAGGGTCCACCAGCGGGGCTAGCATGATGCGGTTCGCCGCCCTCATCGTCTAGAGGCCCAGGACGCCGCCCTTTCAAGGCGGTAGCACGGGTTCGAATCCCGTTGGGGGCACGTACGACGTCCGTAGCAGCGTTGAGTGAAGTAGCACCGTCAATACCGCCAGATCGGCCCGCACGTCGGGTCGCCGAGGCCCCGTAGCGCAGCTGGTTAGCGTGCCGCCCTGTCACGGCGGAGGTCGCGGGTTCAAGTCCCGTCGGGGTCGCCATGCACGAACAGCTCCAGCAGCCAAAGCACCCTCGCCTGCTGCTCGTCGCCCACGGCACCCGTTCCACCGTCGGGCTGCAGACCACCCGCGAGCTTCGCGATGCCGTCGGCGCCGCCCGCCCCGGCACCCTCGTCGAGCTCTGTTACCTCGATGTCGTGGACCCGCGCCTTGCCGACGTGCTGGCCACCGACGATCGACCGGCGGTGATCGTGCCCGCCCTGCTGTCCACCGGCTTCCACGTGCAGCACGACATCCCCGAGGCCATCGGCGACCGCCCATCGACGCTGCTCGCCCGGCACCTCGGCCCGCATCCGCTGCTCGTCGAGGCGATGTTCGACCGGCTGCCGGCGGGCGCCGCCAGCGCCGTGAACGCCGCCAGCGCCGCCGTGGCCCTTGTCGGTGCCGGCTCCACCCGACCCGAGGCGCGCACCGAGCTCGACGAGGTGGCGCGCCTGATCGGCGAGCGCACCGGCGCGACCGTCCCGGTGTTCACCATGGCCGACGACCTGCCTGCCGAGCTGTCCGCGCTCGCCCGGCCGCTGCAGGTGCTCACCTACCTGCTGGCCGAGGGTCAGTTCGTCACCACGCTGCGCGACGCGGCCGACGAGCTGACCGAGGTCGGCGATCCGATCGGCGTGCATCCCGCGGTGGTCGAACTCGTGTGGTCACGCTACGACGAGGCGCTCGCGCAGAACCGCGTCGACGCGGTCGGCTAGACTCGCTCGCGTTCGGCCCGGGCCCGGCCCGCGGCTGTACGGCCAGGTAGCTCAGTTGGTACGAGCGACCGCCTGAAAAGCGGTAGGTCGGCGGTTCGACCCCGCCCCTGGCCACCCGGTACCCACCCGCCATGGCGCCGCCGCCGATCCTGGGTCACGCGTGCCGATCCGACGACGGCTCGTCCACCGTCAGCTCGCGCGCGGCCGCGTAACGCTCGCGCACGTGCGGTGTGGCCGGGTGTTCGTACTCGCCACGTACCGGCACCGGCCAATCGGGTGCGACGTCGGCGCCCGACAGCACCCAGGCCGCCTGGCGGGCCGCGCCCCGAGCCACCGACTCGGCTACGGCCGGGACGACCACGGCAAGCCCCAGCACCGCGGACGCGATGGTGCATGCCGCGACCGATCGCGCTCCCCCGCCCACCAGCACGATCCGCCGGGCATCGAGGCCCTGCACCCGCAGGGCGTCGACACCGTCGGCGAGACCGCACAGCACGCCCTCGAATGCTGCCCGGGCGATGTTGGCCGGCGTGCTGTTGCCCAGTCGCAGCCCGTGCAGGGCCCCGGTCGAGTGCGGCTTGTCCGGCGTCCGCTCTCCCTCCCAGTACGGGACGAGGACGACACCCTGCGCCCCGGGGTCCGCGCGCAGCGCCAGGGCGGACAGGGTGGGCAGGTCGACTCCCAACATCGTCGCCACTGCGTCGAGGACGCGGGTGGCGTTGAGCGTGCACACCAGCGGCAGGAACTGCCCGGTGGCGTCGGCGAAACCGGCGACGGCCCCTGACGGGTCCGCCGTAGGCGCGGTTCCGACCCCGCAGGCCACCCCGGACGTGCCCAACGAGACCAGCACGTCCCCCGGTCCGAGGCCGGTGCCGAGCGCCGCCGCCGCGTTGTCGCCCGCGCCGGGGCCGAGGACGACAGCCGACGCGGCGAGCTCGCCCGCCTGCTCGGCCGGCGCCAGCACGCGTGGCAGGTCCGGACGCGCCCCGCAGGCGAGCCGCAGCAGGTCGTCGCGGTACTCGCCCGTCGCGGGTGACCAGTACCCGGTGCCGCTCGCGTCGCTGCGGTCGGTGACGAGTTCGCGCCGCCCACCCAGCTGCCACGTGAGCCAGTCGTGCGGCAGGCAGACCGCCGCCGTGCGATCGAGCGCCACCGGGTCGTGCTCGGCCAGCCAGCGCAGCTTCGTGACGGTGAACGATGCCACGAGCACGGACCCGACCGCTGCCGCCCAGCCGCCGGCGCCGCCCGGCAGCTCCTCGGTCAGTGCCCGCGCGGCCGGGGCGGAGCGCAGATCGTTCCAGAGCAGGGCGTCCCGAACGACGGAGCCGTCCTCGGCGAGGCACACCATGCCGTGCTGCTGGGCACCGACTGCGACCGCGGCGACATCGGCGAACCCCCCGGCGGCTGCGATCGCTTGCTGCAGCGCTGTCCACCACGCCTGCGGATCCACCTCCGTACCGGCCGGGTGGGCCACCGCGGCGGAACGCACCAGGGCTCCGGTGTCCGCGTCGACGACGTGCACCTTGCACGATTGTGTGGACGAATCCACGCCCGCGACGAGCGCCAACGGCTACGGCACCACCTGGGTCTTGAGCCCGGTACCGGACTTGAACGCCTCGATCGCGTCGGCGTACTGCTCGAGCGGCACCCGGTTGGTGATGAACAACGTCGGATCGAGCACTCCGGTGGCGAACAGGTCCGCAGCCCTCTCGTAGCTGTGCAGCACCGCCATGGAACCGGTGATCGTGATCTCCTTGTTGTAGATCCGGTACGGCTTGATAACCGCCTCCGCGGCGTAGTCGGCGACGCCGAACTGCAGGAACGTGCCGCCCGGCGCCACCCGGTCCAGGCCGTCCTGGATCGCCTTGGCGTTGCCCGTGGCGTCGACCACGAGGTCCCAGCCGAAGGGTGGCTCGATGCCCTCAGCCGTGGTCTCGGCGTGCGTGACCCCGAGCCCACGAGCCACGTCGAGGCGCTCCTTGTTGAGGTCGACGACGTCGATGCTGGTGGCACCGACGCGCTGCGCGAGACGCAGCATCATCAGTCCCATCGTGCCGGCGCCGTAGATGAGCACGTGCGCGCCCAGCTGACTGCTGAGCACGTCGTAGCCGCGTACGGCACACGACAGCGGCTCGATCAACGTCGCGTCGCGGGTGTCGATGTGCTCGGGCAGCGTCACGCAATTGGCGGCCGGTACCGCGACGTACTGCGCTGCGCCGCCGGCCGCCGTCACGCCGATCGCGCCCCATCGCAGGCACAGGTTGTTGCGTCCGCGCCGGCAGTTGTGGCACTCGTGGCAGTACAGCGACGGGTCGACGGCCACCCGGTCACCCTCGTTGACGCCTACCGCTCCGGTGCCGAGCGCCACGACCGTGCCGGCGAACTCGTGCCCCGGAATGACGGGCAGACTCGGCGCGAACTCGCCCTGCAGGATGTGTAGGTCTGTCCCGCACAACCCGCAGGCGGCGACCTCGACCACGACCTCGCCCGCGGCGGGAGTCGGATCGTCGACGGTCTCGACCGCGACCTCGCCGACCGACTTCACGACTGCGGCTCTCATGACTGCACCCCGCGCGGCTCGCCGGTCATTTCACAGCACCCAACGACAGTCCCTGGACGAGCTTGTCCTGCGCTGCGAAGCCCGCCACCAGGACCGGGATCGAGATCATCACCGCGCCCGCGGACAACTGCGCCAGGTAGGCGTGCTCGGTCTGGATGAGCGTGCTCACGTACACCGGCGCCGTCTGGGCATTGACGCTCGTCAGCACCTTCGCGAACAGCTGCTCGTTCCAGCTGAAGATGAAGCAGATCAGCGACGTCGCCGCGATGCCCGGCATGGCGATCGGTGCGACGATCTTGCGCAGGATCATGAGCGTGCTCGCACCGTCCATCGAGGCCGCCTCGATGATCGCCGGTGGCACCTCGGCGAGGAACGAGCGCATCATCCACACCGCGATCGGGAGGTTCATCGAGGTGTACAGCACGATCAGCACAAGGATGTTGTCCGGCAGGTTCACGACCTTGGTCGTGAACAGGTAGATCGGCAGGATCCCGGCCACCGGCGGGAGCATCTTGGTGGACAGGAAGAAGAACATCACGTCCGTCCACTTGCGCACCGGACGGATCGCGAGTGCGTACGCCGCGGGGATCGCCAGGACCAGCACGAGCACCGTCGAGACGACGCTTGCCTGCAACGAGTTCAACAGCGCGGGCCTGATGTTGTTGGTCTCGCCGAACAGGTCGCTGTAGTTCTGACCGGTGAGCGGCGCGGTCCAGCTCGGCGGGTAGGTCTGCGCCTTGGGCGGCGTGTGCAGCGAGGTCAGGATCATGTAGAGGATCGGGACGATGAAGACCAAGCCGATCACCCAGGCGGAGACGGCGATGACGGCCTTGCCGTAGCGGCGTGCCGACGGCGACTTCGCCGACGGGACGTCGTCGAGGACCTGCGGGTCCATGGTGGCCGAGGTCATCGGACCTCCTCGTCGGTGAGCAGGGAGGACACGACGCGCAGCCCGACGGTCGCGACGATGATCGAGCCGATGACGACCACGACGCCCAGGGCCGAGGCCGCGCCGTAGTCCTTGGCCGAGTAGAAGACCTCGTAGATCTCGAACGGGATGTTGGTCGAGTTCTGGCCGCCGGTCATCCCGACGATGGCGTCGAAGTTCTGGACGATGAAGATCGTGCCGAGGACGACGCTGAGCTCGAGGTAGCGACGCAGGTGCGGCAGGGTGATGTTGCGAAACATCTGCCAGGCGTTGGCACCGTCGATGCTGGCCGCTTCCATGACGTCGCCGTCGCGGGACTGCAGGCCGGCCAGCAGGATCAGCATCATGAACGGCGTCCACTGCCAGATCAGTTCGATCTCGATGGCCATCTTCGGGTGTTCGGTCAGGAATGAGATGTTCTGTGCGTCGTGCACGCCCAGCTCGCCGAGCAGGCCGTCGACGAGCCCGAAGCCCGTCTGCAGCACCCCGTTGCCCCAGAACACCGCCGCCGCGATCGGGACGACCAGGAACGGGGCGATCATCATCGTGCGGACCACGCCGCGGCCGATGAAGGAGTGATCGAGCAGCAACGCGATGCCGAGACCGAGGGCGGCGCTGACGGCCACCACCGTCACCGTCATCTGGATCGAGGTGTAGACGGCCTCACGGTAGGCGGCGGTCTGGAACACCGACTTGAAGTTGTCGAGACCGGCGAACGAACGGCCCGGGGCGTCGGGCTGGGCGCTCCAGTTCATGAAGGAGATGATCAGCGTGGCCACGAAGGGAAGCTGCGTCACGATGATCAGGAAGACCAGGGCGGGCAGCAGCGGTGCCCTGCGCACCCAGGACTGCTTGTCCCACTTGTGAACCTTCGGCGGGCTGACCTTCGCGGCCGGCCGCGGCGCGGGCGCCGCCTGCTTGTCGAGGGCTATCGAACTCATCCTGGCCTCCGCCTCCTGGTGGGGTCGTCGGTCACGGCGGTGGCCGTGAGCAGCGGCCGTGACCGGCAGATGAGTGCCGGCCACGGCCGCGTGCGTCATTTCTGCTTGTTGCCGGCCGCCTGCGCGAGCGCCTGACAGCTGTTCAGCGCCGAATCCGTGGTCTCCGAGCCGGCGATCGCACTGCTCACCGCCTTGGCGCAGTTCGTACCGAAGTCCGTGAACGACGGGATGCCGACGAACTGGATGCCGCTGTACGGACGCTTCTGCACCCCCGGCATGGCCGCCGGTGCGTTCTTGATCGAGTTCAAGGTCGGCGTGGCGAACGCCGAAGCGACCTTGAGGTAGGTCGGGTCGGAGTAGGTGGAGGCCCGCTTACCGGCCGGGATGTTGGTCGGTCCGCCCGTGCTGGGGTTCTTCGTGTCGGCGGCCACGAGCTGCTCGTAGGCCTTGCTCGAAGCCCAGCTGACGAACTTCTTCGCGTTCTCCTGGTGCTTCGAGGCCTTCTCGATGGCCCACGCCCAGGTGTAGAGCCACCCGGACTGCGCGGTCTGGTCGTGCGGCGCGGAGACGTAGCCGATCTTGCCCTTCACCGGGGAGTCGGAAGCCTCGAGGGAGCCGGCCGCCGCGGTGGAGTCGTACCACATCGCGACCTTGCCCTGCTGCAGCGCGTTGAGGCACTGCGGGAAGCTGAAGGTCGCCGCGCCGGGCTCGCCGTGCTGGCGCACGAGGTCGACGTAGAAGTTCGCCGCCTTCTTGAATCCGCCGGTGTTCACCTGCGCCTTCCAGTCCTGGTCGAACCAGGTGCCGCCGAAGGTGTTCACGACCGTGGTCAGCGGAGCCAGGTTGTCGCCCCAGCCGGCCAGGCCGCGCAGGCAGATGCCTTTCATGCCCGCCTGCGAGCCATCGGCCTTCGCCGCCCATTCGGCGACCTGCTGCCAGGTGGGGTCGGTGGGCACCGTGATGCCGAGGTTCTGCATCACGTCCTTGCGATACATCAGGAATGACGACTCGCCGTAGAACGGTTCGCCGTAGACGGTGCCGTTGTAGGACAGCGCAGAGGTCATCGACGGCAGGATGTCGGCCTGGTCGAACTTCGGGTCCTTCGCGATGCTCGCCATGCTCGAGATCCAGCCCGCCTTGGCGTAGTACGGGATCTCGAAGTTCGACAGCGTGGCCACGTCGTACTGCCCAGTCTGGTTGGCGAACTCCGTACTCGCCGTGTCGCGCATGTCCTGCTCGACCTTGACCACGAAGTTCACTTTGATGCCGGTCTGCTTCGTGAAGTTGGCCGCGGTGAGCTTCTGCAGCTCGAGCATCGGCGGGTTGTTCACCATCAGGACGTTGATGCTCTTCTTGCCCGAGCTGTTGCCGCCGGCGCTGCAGGCGCCCAGTCCCGCCGAAGCCAGGACGAGCGTCAGGGCCACGATGCCGGTTCGCCGTCTCATTCGCATGCGTCGTACTCCTGTCAGTGGGTGCAGGTCATTGCACGCCGTCGCTGGTCACTTGACCTCTCACATGAGCACCGATGTGCTCGAATGACAGCCGAAGCTTC
Organism: uncultured Jatrophihabitans sp.; assembly: GCF_964244045.1. Taxonomy (NCBI): domain Bacteria; kingdom Bacillati; phylum Actinomycetota; class Actinomycetes; order Jatrophihabitantales; family Jatrophihabitantaceae; genus Jatrophihabitans; species uncultured Jatrophihabitans sp. Next base: position 63,372 of record NZ_CAXTHK010000003.1, read on the forward strand.
TTACGTGACTCTCGTCACTATCAACGCTTGGTGCCGAACTGATACCGGCGGCGCTCAAACGAGCAGAATGGCTTCAACTGGAGGACGTCGTGACCCCCACTCCGACCGAGCACGTGCTGCTCGCGCGAGTCGCGCGCAACTACTACCTCGACGACCGCTCGAAGAGCGACATCGCCCTCGAGCTCGGCATCAGCCGGTTCCGGGTCGCCCGCCTGCTCGACACGGCCCGCCGGGAAGGAGTGGTCACCATCCACGTCGCATCGCCGACGGGATACGACACCGAGCTGTCCGTGCGCCTGCAGGAGATGTTCGGCCTGTCGCACGCAGTGGTCGTCACCGCCGAGGACGACGGTCCGGACACCCTGCGACAGCTGCTCGGCCGGGTCACCGGCGAGGTCCTGCACGGCCTCATCACGCGCGAGGACGTGTTGGGACTCGCCTGGGCGCGCTCGCTGCGCGGGGTGGCCCGCGAGGGCATGGCCATTGCGCCGTGCCCGGTCGTCCAGCTCACCGGGGCGCTGTCCGGGCCCGACGGCAGCGACGTCCTCGAGCTGGTGCGCAGCGTGGCGAAGGCCAGCGGCGGCAGCCCGCACGTCTTCTACGCGCCGCTGGTGGCCCCTGACGCGGCGTCGGCACGCAGCCTGCGCAAGCAGCCGGAGGTCAGGCATGCTGCGGAGTTGGCCGACAAGGTGACTGTCGCCGTCGTGGGGATCGGCGCCTGGGAACCCGAGTTGTCGACCATCTATGACATGGTCGAGCCGGCCGCCCAGCAACGCACCACCGAGCTGGGGGCGATCGGCGAGATCTCCGGCGCGATCATCGACAGCGCCGGCAAACCGCTGGCTACGCCGCTCAGTCGCCGCATCATCGGGGTCACCGGCGATCAGTTGCGGCGCATCGATACCGTCATCTCCGTCGCCTACGGGCGGCGCAAGGCGCCCGCCGTCCTCGCCGCGCTGCGCGGCGGCCTCGTCAACGGGCTCATCACGCATACTGACCTGGCTCGGGCCCTGCTCGACACCGCCACCGAGGCCGGGCTCGGTCCAGCCCCCATCAGGAGCAGTCGTGAGCGCTGAGCGGGGGCGGATCGTCGGTACGGGCATCGACGGGCCGCTGCCCGGCGGCACCGCCAACCGGGGCCGCGTCGTGCGCGTCGGCGACACCGTCCACCGGCCACGCGGCGTACACACCCGCGCGGTCCACGCCCTGCTCGACCATCTCGTGCGCCGCGGTTTCACCAAGGCGCCACGGGTCGTCACCGCCGACGACCGCAGCGAGGTGCTCACCTACCTCGAAGGCACTGCCGCCACCGAGCCGCTCGCGGACTGGGCACTGCGCGACGACGCGGTGTTCGGGGTGGGCCAGCTGCTGCACGAGCTGCACGAGCACTGCGCCGGCTTCGACAGCACCGGACTGGTCTGGCAGCGCCCCGTGCCGGTGCGCTGGCGCGGTCCGCTCATCACGCACAACGACGTCAATCCGGCCAACGTCATCTTTCGGGCCGGCGCCCCGGCGGCGCTAATCGACTTCGACCTCGCCGCACCGGCGAGCGCAGGTTGGGATCTCGCCGTGACCGCTTGCTTCTGGGCCCCGCTGCGCAGCGCCGGCGACATCGCCGACAGCCGGCAGGGCAACGTCCGTCGTCGATTCCGGGCGCTGCTCGACGGCTACGAGGCGCCGGCCGGCCTGCGCTACGACGCCGCCGAGGCCACCGTCGAGGCCAACGCCTGGATCGCTGCCATCATCGAGGACGCGAGCCGCCGCGGGCACCCCGCCTTCGGCCGGCTGTGGGCCGCCCAGTCGCAGATGTACGCCCGCGCCGACGCCTGGCTACGCCGAAACCAGCTGCACCTGGCCGACGCCGTGCGCTGACGGCTACCCGATGCGGTCGCCGGTGCTGGCGTCGAAGACGTGCTCCTGGCCCGGCTCGGCGGACACCGTGAGAGTCTCGCCGATGCGTGGCGCGGTGCGGCCCGCGACCCGAACCACGATGGGACGGTCCGTGGCCGGGTTGTCACCCGCCAGGCTGCCGTAAACGTAACTGTCCGAACCGAGCTCCTCGACCAGGCTGACCTGCAGCGCGAGACCACGGTCGGACAGCGAGAGGGCCTCGGGGCGGATGCCGAGCTGGATCTGCTCGACGCCGATCCGATGAGCGCGCTCCAGCATCTCGCGCGGCAACGCGATGACGGTGTCGCCGAGCTTGGCGCCGTCCGGCACCAGCTGCGCGTGCCGCAGGTTCATCGCCGGCGAGCCGATGAAACCGGCCACGAACGCGTTCTTTGGCCGGTCGTAGAGATTGCGCGGGGTGTCCACCTGTTGCAGGACGCCATCCTTCAGCAGCGCGACGCGGTGGCCCATGGTCATGGCCTCGACCTGGTCATGGGTGACGTAGACGGTCGTCGTCTTCAGCCTTGCCTGTAGCGCCGCGATGTTGGCGCGCGTCTCGACCCGCAGCTTCGCGTCGAGGTTGGACAGCGGCTCGTCCATCAGGAACACGCTGGGCTCGCGGACGATCGCCCGGCCCATCGCCACGCGCTGGCGCTGGCCGCCGGACAGTGCCTTGGGCTTGCGCTCGAGATAGGCCTCCAGGTCGAGCAGCCGGGCGGCGTCGCGGACCTTGGTCATGCGTTCCTCTTTGGGGACGCCCTTGAGCTTGAGCGCGAAGCCCATGTTCTCGGCGACGCTCATGTGCGGGTACAGCGCATAGTTCTGAAAGACCATGGCGATGTCGCGGTCCTTGGGCGCCTTGCGCGACACATCGGCTCCGTCGATGTGGATCTCGCCGGCATTGACCTCCTCGAGGCCGGCGAGCATCCGCAAGGCCGTGGACTTTCCGGACCCCGACGGGCCGACGAGCACCATGAACTCGCCGTCTTCGATGTCGAGGTCGAGTTCGTTGACCGCGGGTACCGGGTTACCCGGGTAGAGGCGAGAGGCCTTGGCGAACGAAACTGTGGCCATGCCACGCTCCCCGACCGGTGTGCTCGGTTGCGCCGAGTACGGGCGCCTGGTCGGCGCCCCACGGTTTTCCGTCGGGAGCGTGTAGTCCGCCCCACCGGTGTCATGGCGGTGCGCCACCGACGGCATAGCAACCTTGTGCGACGCATCACACACCACACTGCACAGACGAGTCAAGGGCTGCTCATATGAGCAGCCCGTGTCAGCTGTCCGTCAGCCGGAATGCGCGGCGTACACGGCGTCGAAGGCCGCCGCGAGCTTGGGCCGCTTGGCCAGGACGGGCTTGAGCTTGTCGTACTCGACGCGCAGCCCCGCGACCCGGCTGGCCGAGGTCACGGTGGCCTTGCGCTGGCCACCCTTGAGCAGCGCCATCTCACCGACGAGATCGCCGACCCCGATGGTGGCGATCTCCTCGCGCTGGTGGAACACGCGGGCCTCGCCCTCGGTGAGGACGTAGACCGCGTCGGCCGGGATGCCCTCCTGCACGAGGGGCCAGCCGGCCGGCAGGCTGAACGCGCCGCCGGCCTCGACGAGGGCCTCGATGTCGGCCTTGTCGCAGTCCGCGAACGTCGCGTACCCGCGCAGCGTGGAGATCAGTTCGCGCTTGTCGTTGGCCATGCCGCGAGCCTAGAGCGGCGCACGCTACGACGCATCACGACTGCGGTCGGTCCGCGTCGTGTCGCCCGTCGCCGGCGGACGTGGATTGCGCCCCGTCGACGTTTGGTCCGCAGGACAAGCGCTCGTCGCTGCCCGTCGGGGTCTGCCCGTCGGCCACCCCGTTCGCAGCCGGGGCCGGAGCCGCTGCACCCGCAGCGGAGCGGGCCGCCTGGTTGCCCGAGACGGAGCGCAGCGGGACCTCCTTCATCAGGGCCGAGACGACGATGGCCAGCACCAGCACGATCGCCGCGACCAGGAACACGGTGTCCATCGCGTTGCTGAATCCGACCAGGATCGGGTGCTTCACCTGGTCCGGGAGCTTGTCGATGCCGCTGGTGTCGTTCAGATCGAACGACTTGCCCGCGGGTAGCGAGGCGCCGGACTTCTTCAGCTCTGCCGGCACGTTCGTGGCTGCGCGGGAGAACAGGATCGACAGGAAGACCGCGGTACCGAGCGAGCCGCCGACCTGGCGGAAGAACGTCACCGACGAGGTCGCGACGCCCATGTCGCGCGGATCGGCCGAGCTCTGCATGGCCAGGACGATGCTCTGCATGTTCATGCCCAAGCCGAGGCCGAAGATGGCCATGAAGATATCGGTCTGCCATAGGGCTGTGTCGGCAGCCGTCTGCGTCAGTAGCGCCATCCCGATGACCATCAACACCGAGCCGGTGACGGGGAAGATCTTGTACCGGCCGGTGCGGGACGTTACCTGGCCGGCGGCCAGGGAGGCGACCATCAGCCCGCCGATGAGCGGCAGCAGCAGCAGGCCGGACTTGGTGGGGGACGCACCCTTGACGATCTGCAGGTACAGCGGGATGGAGGCGATGCCGCCGAACATCCCCATACCGATGATCGTGGCCTGAAGCGAACCGAGCGCAAAGACCTTGTTGCGGAACAGCCGCATCGGCAGCAGGGCCGCGTCGCCCATGCGCAATTCGACGAAGACGAAGGCGACCAGCCCGGCGGCGCCGAGCACGTAGCAGGTGAAGGCGCCGACCGACATCCAACCCCAGGTACGACCCTGCTCGGCGATGATCAACAGCGGCACCAGGCCGGCGGCCAGCGCAGCGGCGCCGCCCCAGTCGATGCGGCTCGGGCGGCGGGTGTGGTCGAGCTTGAGCACGGCCTGCACTACGAACAGGGCGATGGCGCCGATCGGCACGTTGATGTAGAAAATCCAGCGCCAGCCCGGCACGCCGAAGATGTGGGCCTGGCCGGCCAGGAAGCCGCCGATGACCGGTCCCAACACTGAGGAGGTCGCGAACACGGCCATGAAATAGCCCTGATAGCGGGCGCGCTCACGCGGCGGGATGATGTCGCCGATGATGGCCAGGGCCAGCGGCATGATGCCGCCGGCGCCGATGCCCTGGAAGGCGCGGAACGCGGCCAGCATGTACATCGATTGGGCCAGGCCACACAGCGCCGAGCCCAGGACGAAGATCGTGATGGCGATCATGAACAGCGGTTTGCGTCCGTAGATGTCGGACAGCTTGCCGAACAGCGGTGTTGCGATCGTCGAGGTGATCAGGAACGCGGTGGTGACCCACGCCTGCACGGACAAACCGTTCAGGTCGTCGCCGATCGTGCGGATGGCCGTCGAGACGATGGTCTGGTCAAGCGCCGCAAGGAACATGCCGAGCATCAGGCCCGACAGGATCGTCTTGATCTGCTTGTGGCTCAGCCTGCCGTCCCCGGACGGCGCCTCGACGGCACTGGGTACGGACTCGGTCGTCGTCATCAGTTGCTTCCTTCTGAACGCACAGCGACTCGGCTGATCCGTTCGGTGATCCAGTGTTCGTTGGCGTTCTCATAGGTCTCGGTGAAGCGTCGCAGCAGCTCGGCGAACTGCGCGAGGTCCTCGTCCGTCCAGCCGACCAGCATGTCGGCGTAGTGGTCGAGACGCAGCCGGTCCTGGACGGCGAGCACCTCGCGGGCACGCTCGGTCAGGACCAACAGCGCGGCCCGGCCGTCCTCAGGGTCGGCCCGCCGCTCGAGCAACCCGTCCTTGACGAGCGCGGCGACCTGCCGGCTGACGGTGGACGGATCGGACTGAATGACCTCGGCGAGCGCGCCGGAGCGGATGGGCCCCTCGGCGCGAAGGGTCTTGAGGATGACGTGCGCCGACCATTCGACGTCATGGGCCGCCGCGGCCAGCAGCCGGCTGCGAGCTTTGCTGAACGTTTGCATCATCCGGATGAAGCTGTCGGCGATCTGCTCGACGTTCAGCCGCGCCTCGGTGCCGGAGCGCTCGGCAACATCAGTCATGGTGGTCTCGTTCTTCGACACGGCGGCCGGCGGCTGCGGCAGATAGTTAGTTGCTCGATACAAGCATCTACCCAACCTCAGCTATTCCGCAAGCCGAAATCGAAGCCGGCCCTTAGGCGTGTCTGGTTGCCGCCGCGCCCTGCAGCCCCAGGATCTCGACGGCGTGCGTGCGCATCTCGACCTTGCGCACCTTGCCGGTGACCGTCATCGGGAAGTCGTCGACGACGTGCACGTAGCGCGGGATCTTGTAGTGGGCGAGTCTTGCGCTGCAGAACTCGCGCAGCGTCTCGGCCGTCAGCTCGGCAGCCCCGGCACGCAGCCGTACCCAGGCCATCAGCTCCTCCCCGTAGCGCTCGTCGGGAACGCCGATCACCTGGGCGTCGACGATGTCCGGGTGGGTGTAGAGGAACTCCTCGATCTCGCGCGGGTACACGTTCTCGCCACCGCGGATGACCATGTCCTTGATGCGCCCCACGATGTTGAGGTAACCGTCGTCGTCCATGACTGCGAGGTCGCCGGTGTGCATCCAGCCGCGCCGCAGTACCTCGGCCGTCTTCTCGGGCTCGTCCCAGTACCCGCTCATCACCGAGTAGGCGCGGGTGCAGAGCTCGCCGGTCTCGCCGCGGGGCACGGGCAGATCGGTCTCGGGGTCGACCACCATTACCTCGACATGCGGGTGCACCCGGCCGACGGTGGCGGTGCGCCGGTCGAGGGAGTCGTCCTTGCGGGTCTGCGTCGACACCGGCGAGGTCTCGGTCATCCCGTAGGCGATCGTCACCTCGTCCATGTGCATCTCGCTGATCACCCGCTTCATGACCTCGATCGGGCACGGCGAGCCGGCCATGCACCCGGTGCGCAAACTGCTCAGGTCGAAGTCGGCGAAATTGTCCAGTGCGAGCTCGGCGATGAACATGGTCGGGACGCCGTACAGGGAGGTGCATTTCTCGTCCTGGACGGCGCGCAGCGTGGCCACCGGGTCGAACCCGGGGGCCGGGATGACGATGCAGGCTCCGTGGCTGGTCGAGGCGAGGTTGCCCATGACCATGCCGAAGCAGTGGTAGAAGGGCACCGGCACGCAGATGCGGTCGGCCTCGGTGTAGCTCATGCCCTCGCCGACGAAGAAGCCGTTGTTGAGGATGTTGTGGTGCGACAGCGTCGCGCCCTTGGGAAAGCCCGTGGTGCCGGACGTGTACTGGATGTTGATCGGGTCGTCGAAGGCGAGCCGGGCCGAGGCCTCGGCGACCTGCTCGGCGGGGACGGCCTGCCCGTCCGCGAGCAGCGCGTCCCAGCTCGGATCGTCGAGGTAGACGACGTCGTGCAGCTCGGGCAACTCGGGGCGGACCTGCTCGATCATGTCGCGGTACTCGCTGGTCTTGAAGCTGACAGCCGAGACGAGCGTGCCGACGCGGGCCTGCTTGAGGACGAACGCTAGCTCGTGGGTCCGGTAGCTCGGGTTGATGTTGACCAGGATCGCGCCGATGCGCGCGGTGGCGTACTGGGTCAGGAACCACGGCGCGCAGTTCGGCGCCCAGATGCCGACCCGGTCGCCGCGTTGCACCCCCCGGGCCAGCAGCCCGCGCGCGAGCTCGTCGACCGCGGCGTCGAGCTGGGCGTAGGTGTAGCGGCGCCCGGCGGCGACGTCGACGAGCGACTCGCGGTCGGGGAAGCGGGCGACGGCGGCGCGCAGGTTGGCGTCGATCGTCTGGCCGAGGAGCGGGGTGTCCGATGTGCCGCTAGCGTACGAGCTCGCTGACGGAATGGCGGTTGAAGTCGGGGCGGGTGTGGTGCTCACCTGACTCAGCCTAAGTGTGCTGGGTCACAGCCGAAACGGCGCGGGGCGATCCGGCAGGGCAACCCCGCTTAAACACGAACACCGCACCGGGGACCGGTAGTCCGGTCCAGGTGCGGTATGGGTGTCGCGCAACGCGCGAGTCGCTCGATGGCGCGTGATCAGGCGTCGATCGGTGCGGTGTTGCCGTCCAGCAGTGAACGAACCTCGGACTCGCGGTAGCGGCGGTGGCCGCCAAGCGTGCGGATCGAGGTGAGCTTGCCGGCCTTGGCCCAACGCGTGACCGTCTTGGGGTCGACGCGAAACAGCGTCGCTACCTCGGACGGGGTGAGCAGAGCTTCGGTTTCGGGCCGATGACGGACCGTGGTCATGAGGTGCCACCCTTCTGGGGATTCATCACGCGGAGTCCTGTTCCGTGTGAACACCCCAAGTATGCATACGGTTAAACGCAGCGCCCATAGGTGCGCGTTCAACTGTCCACTCTGTGCCAGGCAGGAAGTTGCTGTCCGGATTCTCCGGCGGGCAAACCGGACGTTTAGCGCTACTTCCGGACACCGATCCACGCCTGCGTCCCTCCGCGCCGCGGCACTTCTACGCGCGGTACGCTGGCCGCACGAGATGACTAGTTCCCCGGTATGCCCGCTACCCTCTCGTCAAGCGGCCGACAACCGGATGAGCGCGCGAGCGAGGGGGTCGAGCCATGGGGCGAGGCCGGGCGAAGGCCAAGCAGCAAAAAGTGGCCCGAGAGCTGAAATACAACACGCATTTTACGGATCTCGACTCGCTGCAGCGGGAGCTCGGGACTTCTGACTCTGGCGGCCGCGCGCCGACGCAGGAGTCGGATCTCGAGGACGACGGCTACGAGGACTGGACCGGCACCGACCGCTGAGCGCGTTCGACCGGGCTGAGTTCCCGTGGCCGATCTCATCCCGATCGTTATTTTGTCGTCGAGGCAACCCGTCGTGTTTGTGCCACGGAGATCGAGAAGCCGGTGGCACGCTGACACCGGATCATTCGGACAGCCGTCACCGCCACTCGGCGGCCGCTCCGGCGTAGTCGGCATGCAGCACGACGGTCTCGCTCCCCTGTGCACCGTTCCTTCTGATGTCGCCGAGCGGCCAGGCGGGGACGCCACGCGCAGCCAGCAGGTCGAGGGCATCGCTCACCCGTGCACGCGGCAGGACGGCGACCATGCCCACCCCGAGGTTGAAGGCAAGCTCCAGGTCGGCGCGTGACAGCTCGCCGGCTGCCCGGACGAGATCGAACACCGGCTGCGGGCTCCAGGTCGCGCGGTCGATCACCGCGTGCAGCCCGTCGGGCACTACGCGGGCCAGGTTGCCCGCGAGACCGCCGCCGGTGATGTGCGCGAACGTCCGCGCCGCACTGTGGGCGGCGAGCGCCAGGCAGTCCAGGGCGTAGATGCGAGTGGGCTCGAGCAGCTCGTCGCCCAGGGTGCGACCGCCGAGGACATCGGGTGTCGCGTCGAGCGACAGGCCGGCCTGCGTGAAGAGCGCGTGCCGGACCAAGGAGTAACCGTTGGAGTGCAATCCCGACGAGCCGAGCGCGATCAGCACGTCGCCGGGCTGCACCCGCTCGGGCCCGAGCACGGCGTCGGCGTTGACGACGCCCACGCCCGTGCCGCAGATGTCGTAGTCGTCGGCGGCCATGACGCCCGGGTGCTCTGCGGTCTCCCCGCCGACGAGCGCGCAGCCGGCCTGGACGCACCCCTCGGCGATGCCGCCCACGATCGCAGCGATCTTCTCGGGCACCACCTTGCCGGTAGCGATGTAGTCGGTGAGCACGAGGGGCTCGGCGCCGACCACCACGAGGTCATCGACGACCATGGCCACCAGGTCGATGCCGATGGTGTCGTGCCGGTCGAGGGCCTGCGCAATCGCCAGCTTGGTGCCCACGCCGTCGGTGGAACTGGCGAGTACCGGCTGCGGGTACTTGGCCAGGTCGAGGCGGAACAGCCCGGCGAACCCGCCCAGCCCACCGAGGGACTCGGGACGGTCGGTGCGCTTGACCGCCGCTTTCATCAGCTCGACGGCCCGATCGCCCGCCTCGATGTCGACCCCGGCCGCGGCGTAACCCGTCCGTCTCGCTGAGCTCATGGGCGGGTCAGGGCGTCCTCAGCGGCGTACGCCGAGCTGTGTTCGGGCTCGCGACCGGCCAGCTGGACCGCCTTCTCGATGCCCTCGAGGACGTGCTTGCCGCCCATGGCGTCGGGCAGCTCGATGGGGTAGTGGCCGTCGAAGCAGGCGCTGCACAGGCGCGATTTGGGCTGCTCGGTGGCCGCCACGGTGTTCTCGAGCGAGACGTAGCCGAGCGAGTCGGCGCCGATCGAGCGGCGGATGCCCTCGTCGTCCAGGCCGCTGGCCACCAGCTCGGCGCGCGAGGCGAAATCGATGCCGTAGAAGCAGGGCCACTTCACCGGCGGCGCCGAGATGCGCACGTGCACCTCGACCGCGCCGGCCTCGCGCAGCATCCGGATCAGCGCGCGCTGGGTGTTGCCGCGCACGATCGTGTCGTCGACAACGATGAGCCGCTTGCCACGGATGACGTCGCGCAGCGGGTTGAGCTTCAACCGGATGCCCAGCTGGCGGATGGTTTGCGACGGCTGGATGAAGGTGCGTCCGACGTAGGAGTTCTTGACCAGGCCCACGCCGTACGGGATGCCGGACTCCTCGGCATAGCCGATCGCTGCCGGCGTGCCGGACTCGGGCACCGGGATGACGAGGTCGGCCTCGGCCGGGTGCTGGCGGGCGAGGCGACGGCCCATCTCGACACGCGCCGAGTGCACGCTGCGCCCGGCGATCGTGGTGTCGGGGCGGGCCAGATAGATGTACTCGAAGATGCAGCCCTTGGGATCGGCGTTGGCGAAATGCTGCGAGCGCAGGCCGTCGGCGTCGATGGCGACGAGCTCGCCGGGCTCGATCTCGCGCACGAAGCTGGCGCCGACGATGTCGAGGGCGGCGGTCTCGGAGGTGACGACCCAGCCCCGCTCGAGCCGACCGAGCACGAGCGGCCGAACGCCCTGCGGGTCACGGGCGGCGTAGAGCGTGTGCTCGTCCATGAAGCACAGCGAGAACGCGCCGCGCAGCTTGGGCAGGACGTCCATGGCTGCCTGCTCGACGCTGACGTCGGGCCGGGCGGCCAGTAGCGCGGTGAGCAGCTCGGAGTCGGTGGTGGCGCCCATCGCGCTGCGGATGCCGGCCTCGCGCGCCTCGGCTGCGAGCTCGGCGGTGTTCACCAGGTTGCCGTTGTGGCCGAGGGCCAGGCCGGTGCCGGCCGGCGTGGTGCGGAAGCTGGGCTGCGCGTTCTCCCACGTCGTCGACCCGGTGGTGGAGTAGCGGGTGTGGCCGACCGCGATGTGGCCCTGCAGGGTGGCGAGGGTGGCCTCGTCGAAGACCTGTGACACCAGGCCGAGGTCCTTGTAGACCACCAGCGAACTGCCGTCGCTGACGGCGATGCCGGCGGCTTCCTGACCGCGGTGCTGCAGGGCGTACAGCCCGAAGTAGGTCAGCTTGGCGACCTGCTCACCCGGCGCCCAGACCCCGAAGACGCCGCACGCGTCCTGGGGCCGCTTGTCGTCGGAGAAGAGGTCATGGGTCAGTTTTCCGTCGCCTCTGGCCACGACTCAACTGTACGGGAGGGCGGGCGAAGCTCAGGCCAGGAGTGGGAGGTACGCAGTGAGGTCGGCGCGGTTCCCGCTGGCCCGGACGCTGCCGTCGGCCACCGCCTCCGCGAACCCGCGGCGGCCGGTGGCGATGCGCAGCCAGGTGACGCCGTCGGTCTCCACGACGTTCGGCGGCGTGCCGCGCGTGTGCCGCGGCCCGGGGATCGCCTGGACGGCCACGAACGGCGGCACCCGGACCTCGACCGAGCGGCCGGGCGCGCGCGCCGCCAGCAGCTCGGCGAGCGTGCGGACGGCGGTAGCCAGGGCCGGGCGCACGAGCTCGACCGGCGGTTCGGGCAGCGTCTGGGACAGGTCGTCGCAGTGCACCACGACGTCGAGCGCCCGAAGCCTGCCGAAGTCCAGGGCGGTGATCGGGCCGCGTGGTCCGGCGATGACGGTGCGGTCGGTGACGTCGTCCGGTACCGATAGCGGGGCGCGCAACCGCTCGATCAACTCGGCCGGCGGGCTCGACGCACCGACCGCGGCCGAAGCAGCTGTGATGTCGGCCGCTGCCGGGGCGTAGGCCCGGACGTAGCGCTCGGCCGGCAACGGAGCTGCATCGGAGCGGGTCGCCAGGTACGTCACCAGCCCGTCGCGGGTGCCGACCACGTGCCCGGTCAGCGTGCGGACGTCCCACCCCGGCAGGGCGGTCGGTGCCGCGAAACCTGCCTCGTCGAGCTGGGCCAATCGATCACCCAGCGCTACGCATTGGCGGGCGAAGGACTCGACGACCCCGGCGAGCTGGCTCACGCAGGGCTCAACCGAAGCGGCGCGGCAACGTCGAGGTCCACGCCGAGCGCAGCTCACGCAAGGGGATACGGAACAGGTGCTGCACGTCCAGGGCCGGTGCGAGCAGGTCGACGGTGCCGATCCGCCGGCAGGGCAGGTCGCGATGGGCGCACAGCTCGGCGAAGCGGCCGTGCTCGGCGCGGGTCACACTCACCAGCACCCGTCCCGGTGACTCGCTGAACAGCGAGACGAACGGGTCCGGACCCTCGGTGCCGTCGGGCAGCGTGATGCGGACACCGGCATCGCCGAGCAGGCAGGACTCGACGAGAGCCTGCGACAAGCCGCCGTCGGCGAGGTCGTGGGCGGAATCCAGCAGCCCCTGGGCGCCGGCGTCGAGCAGGACGTCGGCGAGCAACTGCTCGCGCGCGAGATCGACCTGCGGCGGCCGTCCGCCCAGGAAGCCGTGGATGGCGTACGCCCACTCGGAGCCGCCGAGCTCGTCACGGGTGTCGCCGAGCAGCAGGACCACCGCGCCGTCGCTGCGGAACGCCTGGCCGATGCGCCGGCTGACGTCGTCGATGACGCCGAGCACGCCGATCACCGGGGTGGGCAGGATCGGCGTCGTGCCCGTCTGGTTGTAGAAGCTGACGTTGCCGCCGGTGACCGGTGTACCCAGTGCCTGGCAGCCGTCGGCCAGGCCGCGAACGGCTTCGGCGAACTGCCACATGACGCCAGGGTCCTCGGGGGAGCCGAAGTTCAGGCAGTTGGTGACGGCGAGCGGTCGCGCCCCGGTCGTGGCCACGTTGCGGTAGGCCTCGGCCAGGGCCAGCTGCGCGCCGGTGTACGGATCGAGACGGGTGTAGCGGCCGTTGCCGTCGGTGGCCAGCGCGAGCCCGCGCGGGCTCGAGTCGTCGATGCGGATCATCCCGGCGTCGGCGGGCTGGGCCAGCACCGTGTTGCCGAGCACGTAGCGGTCGTACTGGTTGGTGATCCAGGACTTGTCGGCCAGGTTCGGCGAGGCGGCCAAACGCAGGACGGTGCTGCGCAGCTCGTCGGGCGTGCGCGGCCGGGGCAGGCCGGCACCGTCGTGCTGCATGACGGCGTCCTGGTCGAGCGGGCGCTCGACGGGCCGCTCGTAGACGGGGCCGTCGTGCGCGGCGGTGCGCGGCGGGAGGTCGACGATCTGCTCGCCGCGCCAGCTCATCCGCAACCGGCCGCTGTCCGTGACGGTGCCGATGACCGTGGCCAGGACGTCCCACTTGCCGCACAGCGCGAGGAAGTCGTCGAGCTTGTCGGGCGTGACGACGGCCATCATGCGTTCCTGCGACTCGCTCATGAGGATCTCCTCGGGAGCGAGCGTGTCGTCGCGCAGCGGAACGACGTCGAGGTCGACGTCCATACCGCCGGTGCCAGCCGCGGCGAGCTCGGTGGTCGCGCACGACAGCCCGGCCGCACCGAGATCCTGGATGCCGACGACCAGGTCGGCGGCGAAGATCTCCAGGCAGCACTCGATGAGCACCTTCTCGGCGAACGGGTCGCCGACCTGGACGCTGGGGCGCTTGGCGTCCCCGTCGGAGAAGCTCGCGCTGGCCAGGACGGACGCGCCGCCGATGCCGTCGCCGCCGGTCCGCGCGCCGAACAGCACGACCTTGTTGCCCGGGCCGTCGGCCTTGGCCAGCTTGATGCCGTCGGCGCGCAGGACGCCGACACACAGCGCGTTGACAAGCGGGTTGCCGAGGTAGCTCTCGTCGAACACGACCTCGCCGCCGACGTTCGGCAGGCCCAGGCAGTTGCCGTACCCGCCCACGCCGGCGACCACACCGGGCAGGACGCGACCCGTGTCGGCGGCCTGCAGGGGGCCGAACCGCAGGCTGTCGAGCACCGCCACCGGGCGCGATCCCATCGTCAGGATGTCGCGGACGATGCCGCCCACCCCCGTCGCCGCGCCCTGGTACGGCTCGACGTACGACGGGTGGTTGTGCGACTCGATCTTGAACGTCACGGCCCAGCCGTCGCCGACGTCGACCACGCCCGCGTTCTCGCCCATGCCCACCAACAGCGCTGTGCTGCCAGCCGTGCCTACGGGCTTCTTCTCGCCGAACTGACGCAAATGGACCTTCGACGACTTGTACGAGCAGTGCTCGCTCCACATCACCGAATAGATCGCGAGCTCGGAGCTGGTGGGCCGGCGGCCGAGGATCTCGCGGACGCGCTGGTACTCGTCCTCGCGCATGCCCAGTTCCTTGAACGGCTGGACCTGCTCGGGCGTCTGCTCGGCCCGGCCCACCGAATCGATCATGCTGCTGCGGCGGCGAGGGTCTGGGCGAGGAAGAAGCCGAGGCCGTCGGTGCCCGGACCGGTCAGCGCGTCGATCGCGTGCTCGGGGTGTGGCATCAGCCCGACGACGTTGCCCGCCGCGTTGGTGATGCCGGCGATGTCGCGCTGGCTGCCGTTCGGATTGCGGTCCAGGTAGCGGGCCACAACGCGGCCCTCGGCCTCGAGCTCGTCGAGGGTGCGCGCGTCGGCGACGTAGCCGCCCTCCATGTTCTTGAGCGGCACGACGATCTCCTGACCCGCCCGGTACTGCGACGTCCAGGCCGTCGACGCGTTCTCGATGCGTAGCCGCTGGTCGATGCACACGAAGCGTTGCGCCGCGTTGCGGATGAGCGCACCGGGCAGCAGGTGGGCCTCGCACAGCACCTGGAAGCCGTTGCAGATGCCGAGCACCGGCAGGCCGTCGTGCGCAGCCGCGATGATTGAGTCCATCACCGGGGAGAGCCGGGCGATGGCTCCGCAGCGCAGGTAGTCACCGTAGGAGAAGCCGCCGGGCAGGACCACGGCGTCGACGTCGCGCAGCGCAGGGTCGGCGTGCCACAGCGGGACCGCTTCGCCGCCCGCAACCCGCACCGCACGCTGCGCGTCGCGGTCGTCGAGACTGCCCGGAAAGGTCACGACACCGACGCGTTGAGCCACGGCGTTCAGGCTACCGGGGGCGATTACTCCCGGTGGACGGTGAATGTCTCGATGACCGGGTTGGCCAGCAGCGTGTCGGCCAGCCGGGTGACGGTGGCGTCGTCGAGCCCGTCGTCGACGTCGAGTTCGAAGTGCTTGCCCTGCCGAACGCCGTTGACGCCGGCGATGCCCAGTCGACCGAGCGCGCCCACGATCGCCTGGCCCTGGGGGTCCAGGATCTCGGGCTTCAGCACGACGTCGACGACCACGCGGGCCACGGCTACTCCTTCGGGCGGCGGTACTGGCCGGTCGAGCCTAGCGTTCGGCGCCGCCGCGGATCGTGGCCAGCGCGGGCGCCACCTTGGCCAGCTCGTCCAGGACCGCGGTCGCCGACTGGCTGATGGGCTCGGTCGGGTGGAAGCCCTCGTCGTCGAGCAGTCCGCGGACCATGGGCAGGACGACACCCTCGGTGACCGGTGTCATCCGCAGCGTGGTGACCACCTCTTTGAGTCCTTGGACCGCACGCGTGCCGCCGGCCACGCCGCCGTAGCTGACGAAGCCGACCGGCTTGTAGGCCCACTCGCGGTGCAGAAAGTCGATGGCGTTCTTCAGCGGGGCGCTGAACCCGTGGTTGTACTCGGGCAGGACGAACACGAAAGCGTCGGAGCGGGCGACGGTCGCGCTCCAGTCCTTGGTGTGCTGGTGTTCGTACTTCCCGCTCATGGGGTGCCCCGGCTCGTCGTGGAAGGGCAGGTCGAGCGTCTTGAGGTCGGTGACCTCGACATCGAAACCGCCGTGCTCCTTCGCGACGCCGGTGAACCACTCCCCGATCACGGCTCCGATGCGGCCCGGGCGGGTACTGGCGATGACGATCTGCAGCAGCATGGGAACTCCGAACACGACGAGGTTGACGTATCAACCTCGAGCGTACTACGCCTGCCGAGCCCCGCCCGGCCACTCGGCGAAGGACAACCCGGTCAGCCGTTCGTAGGCCTCGACGTACCGCGCGCGCGTGGCCGCGACGACGTCGTCGGGCAGCGGCGGGGGCGGGGTGCCGCCGTGCCGGTCCCAACCGGACTCCGGCGAGAGCAACCAGTCCCGCACGTACTGCTTGTCGAAGCTGGCCTGCGCGTGACCGGGCTCCCACTCGCCGGCGGGCCAGAACCGCGACGAGTCGGGAGTGAGCACCTCATCACCCAGCACGAGCGGTCCGTCCGGGTCGGTGCGCCCGAACTCGAACTTCGTGTCGGCCAGGATGATGCCGCGCTCGCGCGCGACGTCTGCGGCCGTGGTGTACAGGCGCAGCGTCACGTCGCGCAGTTCGGCAGCGGTGGTCTCGCCCACCTGAGCGGCGACAGTTGCATAGCTGACGTTCTCGTCGTGCGCGCCGAGTTCGGCCTTGCTGGCCGGCGTGAAGATCGGCCCGGGCAGCCGGTCGCCGTCGACGAGACCCGCCGGCAGCGGCACGCCGCACACCTCGCCGGTGGCGCGGTAGTCCAGCAGGCCCGACCCGGTGAGGTACCCGCGGGCCACTGCCTCGACGGGGATCATCTGCAGGGCTTCGCAGACGATCGCCCGCCCGCGCCAGGCCACGGGGATGAGCGGGTCGTCCCAGCTGTGCAGGTGGTTGGCCGCCACCTCGGCCAGCCGGTCGAACCACCAGACCGACATAGCGGTGAGGATGCGTCCTTTGTCGGGGATCGGGTTGTCCAGGATGTGGTCGAAAGCCGACATTCGGTCGCTGGCCACCATGATGAGGCGGCCGTCCTCGGTGCGGTAGAGGTCACGCACCTTGCCGCTGTGCACATGGGTCAGGCCGTCGGTTGGAGTCACGCCCCGATCCTCGCAGAGCCAGCGGGGGGAGAATGGCTAGAACCACCAGTCGCTAGACGCCGTCACCCGCTCATAGTATGCCTTTCCCGATTTGAGACGGATCTACAACTAAGATCCTGGCGACGGTCGTTACAGACAAGTCGACTGCACCTCGACGTCCCCCGCAGCCCGGCAGGAAACGAGTCCGAGCCCATGAACGATTTCGGCGAACTGGTGGAGTTCGACGGCGCGCTGTACCGCGCGGTGCTCGCTGAGCCGAATCGTGCTGTCGCCGAGTACGCCCAGCGGCTGGAGACGTCAGCCGACGCGATCGAAAAGTCAGCGGCCCGGCTCGGCGAGATGGGCTTGCTGCGGATCGGGGCGAGCGACCGGATCAGCGCGGTCAGCCCGATGCTGGCCGAGGCGACCGTTCTGGGCGCCGAGGACCTGGAGCTGGCCGCCCGCAGGGCCGCGGTTGAACAGCGACGTGACTCCATCCGTCAGCTGATCCCCGACTGGAACACCGCACTGTCCGAGCGGGTGAGCGACGGCGCGGTCGACGTGATCTCCGACCCGACCGCGATGGCCAACGTCTTCATGCACTATGCCGACTACTGCAGCGAGGAGCTGCTGTCCATCGCTCCCGGCCGGATGGCCGCCACCCGCATCGACGGGCGCACCCGGATGGCCAACGTCTACTCCTCGCGGCGTGGGATCAAGACCAGGGCGATCTACCAGTACGTCGCGCTGAAGGACCGGGCCACGAGGTCCTATCTCAATGAGCTCGCCCAGAACGGCGCGCGGGTGCGGTTGACGCCGTCGGTGCCGGGCCGCGGCCTGGTCATCGACCGAGAGGTGGCCCTGTTGCCGATCCCCACCGAGGAGTCCGGCGGCCAGCGGCTGGCGGTGGTGCGCGAGCGCAACGTCATCGCCTGGGTCATCGCCACCTTCGAGCAGCTCTGGGCGGAGGCCTCGCCGCTGGACGAGGTCATGAACAACGAAGCCAATGAACACGGCGACAGTACCGACAGTACCGACAGTAATGACAGAACCGACCTGGACCAGACCCGCGCAGCGATCCTGCGCCTGATGGCCGAGGGCGAGAAGGACGAGGCCATCTCGCGCCGGCTGTCGATCTCGGTGCGTACCTGCCGCCGGCACATCGCCGATTACATGCTGCAGGTGGGAGCGTCCAGCCGCTTCCAGGCCGGGGTGATCGCCGCCCGGGCCGGCCACACCGACGCGCCGACGCCGTCCTGAACCAGTAGCCTCGCACGGTGCTCGCGCTGGTGATCGTCCTGGCGGGGACGACAGTGCTGGCGCTTGCCGCACTTGTCGTGCTGGTGGCACGGCCGCCGTCCTGGCTCGTCGAACGGGCCCTCGGGGTGGACCCGAGCGCGGCGGCCACGCTCGAGCGAACCCCGCGGCCGCCCGCGGCGACCGGCAGCGTCCGTCGGCTGATCAGCATCGAGATCCTCAACGTCCGCGAACTCGCCGCCACCCGCGGGAGGCTGGCGGGGCTCGCCGGCTCGCTGGCGCCGGCTCTGACCCGGCGCATCGTCTACGACCAGACGCTGAAGATCCTGAACCAGCAGCTCGTTGAACAGCAGGTACGCGCGGACGTGCGGCTGCACGTCATACCGGTGGATCAGGCGCCGGTGTAGTTGATCAGGTAACCGTGTAGCTGTCGGCGACGTCAAGCGCCTCGTCGAGGATGGCCAGGCCCTCGTGCAGCTCGTCGGCGCTGACCGTGCACGGCGGCACCACATGTGTGCGGTTGAAGTGGACGAACGGCCACAGGCCGCGCTCTTTGCAGGCCGCGGCAAACGCGTTCATCGGCGCCGCCGCCTCGCCGGCGGCGTTGAACGGGACGAGCGGCTCGTGGGTGGCGCGGTCGCGGACGAGTTCGAGCGCCCAGAACATCCCCAGCCCACGCACCTCACCCACCGACGGGTGCTTCGCGGCGATCTTCGCGAGCTCCGGTTCGACGACGTCCTGACCGAGCGTGCGGACGTTCTCCAGGATCTTCTCGTCGCGGAAGATCGTCATCGACGCGACGGCGCTCGCGCACGCCAGCGGGTGACCGGAGTAGGTGAGCCCACCCGGGTAGACGCGGCGGGCGAACGTCTCGGCGATCTCGTCGGAGATGACGACGCCGCCGAGCGGCACGTAGCCGGAGTTGATGCCCTTTGCGAAGGTGATGAGGTCGGGCTCGACGTTCCAGTGATCGACGGCCCACCACTCCCCGCAGCGGCCCATGCCGGCCATGACCTCGTCGCTGATCAGCAGAATGCCGGTGTCGTCGCAGATCTGCCGCACGCCCTCGAGGTAACCGGGCGGTGGCACCAGGATGCCGTTGGTGCCCACGACGGGCTCGAGGATGATCGCGGCGATGGTCTGCGCGCCCTCGACCATGATCGTCTCGCGCAGGTGCTGGAGCGCGCGCTCGGTCTCCTGCTCGGGGGAGTCGGAGTGGAACGGCGAGCGGTACGGATACGGGCCCCAGTAGTGCACGACGCCCGGGATGGCGCCGGGCTCGCTGCCCCAGCGACGCGGGTCACCGGTGAGGGCGATCGAGGCGTGCGTGGCGCCGTGATAGCTGCGGTAGGCGGCCAGGATCTTGCTGCGTCCGGTGTGCAGCCGTGCCAGGCGAATCGCGTTCTCGTTGGCCTCGGCGCCGGCGTTGGTGAAGAACACCTGATTCAGCGCGGGCGGCGAGACCTCGGCGATGAGCCGTGCCGCCTCGCTGCGCGCGTCGTTGGCGAAGGCCGGCGAGATGGTCGTGAACCGCTGCGCGTACTCGGCGATCGCGGCGATCATCCGCGGGTGCGAGTAGCCGAGGTTGACGTTGACCAGCTGGCTGGAGAAGTCGAGGTAACGCCGGCCCTCGTAGTCGGCGAAGTACGAGCCCTGCGCGCTGGCGATGGGCAGGGGGTCGATCAGGGCCTGCGCCGACCAGGAGTGGAAGACGTGGGTGCGGTCGAGCAGGCGGACGCTGGCGTCGTCGCGGGGCAGGCCGGCGAGGTCGGACATTCGGGATCCTTTGAGCAGTCATCGTTCTGGGGTGTCCCGACCCTGCCACGTCCGGCCGGGCCGCGGCACACCCCGTCGGGGGTTTGCGTCGGTTTTTCCCTGCCAGGGTCAGCCAGTGACCGGTGCCGTGCGTGGCCACGGCCGGACCCGCTCCAGCTGAGCTGCCAGGGCAAGCAGCTGCGCCTCGGCGCCGGGCTTGCCGACGAGTTGGACGGCGAGCGGCAGGCCGTCCGCGTCGAGTCCGGCGGGCACGGTCATGGCCGGCCACCCCGCGAGGTTCCACGGCGCGGCGAACGGCGCGTAACGCGAGTTCGACCAGACGTTGGCCAGCCAACCGCGCTCGGCCCACGCCCGAGCCGGCGGCGGTGACTGCGCCAGCGCCGGGGTGAGCAGGACGTCGTGATCGGCGAAGAACCGCTCGGCCCGGTGCAGCCAGCGACGGCGGCCGCGCTCGTGCGGGAAGCCCAGCCCGAGCAGCGCCCGACCGGCCGCGGCGTGCCGGGCGGTGCGCACGGCCAGCTGGTCGCGGTCGCGGGTTAACCGGGCGTCGAGTTCGGTACCGGCCGTCCAGCGGGCCAGTTCGGACAGGGCGATCAGCTGGCCGTAGTGCGGATCGGCCGGCTCGACCACGTGTCCCTCGCCGTGCAGCACCTCGCCGATCAGGTGGGCGACGTCGCGCCACTCGTTCGCCAGCGGCGTTCCGGTCATGGGTACGGCGGTCGAGACTGCGACGCGCAACCGACCGGGGTGAGGTGGCGTGGCCAGCTCCGGCCGGTCGGCGAGTACCGCCAGCACGAGCGCAGCGTCGGCCACCGTCGTGGCGAGCGGCCCGTTCTCGGCCATGCCGAACCAGCCGCTGCCGAGGTCGCGGGGCACGACGCCGGAACCGGGCTTGATGCCGACCAGCCCGCAGCAGGCGGCCGGGATCCGGATCGAGCCCATGCCGTCGTTGCCGTGCGCCACCGGCACCGCGCCGGCCGCGACGGCGGCCGCGGACCCACCCGACGAGCCCCCGGAGGTGCGGTCGGTATTCCACGGGTTGCGGGTGATGCCGAACGTCGAATCGGTCGTGCCGAACACGCAGAGCTCAGGCACTCGGGTCGTGCCGACGACGATCGCCCCGGCCTCCCGCAAGCGCCGAACGATCTCGTGATCGACCGGCTGCGGATCCTCGGCAGTGGCCAGGGAGCCGTTGCGGCGCGGTTCGCCCGCGACCGCGACGTTGTCCTTGATCGCCACCGGTACGCCGGCCAACGGCAACGTGCCACGGTCGAGCCGAGCGTCGACCTCGTCGGCCTCGCGCAGGGCTGCGAAGACGCGTACCCGTTGCCAGGCATTGAGGTGTGCCGTGTCCTCGATGCGCGACAGGCTCTGCTCGACCGCGGTCCGCGCGGTGAGCCGCCCGGCGCGCACGTCGGCCGCGATACCAACAGCGGTCGGGGCAGTGGTCATCGCCCGACCGTATCGGCCGGGCGATGACCACCTGTCAGCGGAGCTGCGCCTCGGTCAGCACCTTCAGCAGCACGGCGCTGCGGGCGGCGTTGCCTGTCGACGCGGCGGAGCGCGCCAGCGGGTTCGGTTTCGGCACCGGAGGACAGACCTTGTCCGACCGGTTCCCGCTGCGCCGCGCCGGCGTCTTGCCCGTCGCCAGGTATGTCGCGATCGCCACGTCGGTGCACGCGACGCCGCTGAGCGAGCCGGCGTGCGTGGTGCCGTCCTTGCCCTCGATCAGCGAAGCCCCCGGGAACAGCTTGCGGACGTAAAGGCTGCCCTCGTACGGCGTGGCCGGGTCGAAGGTCTCGTCGATCATCAGGATCTTGGACTTGACGACGTTGGCCGTGACGGAGAACGCGTGCACCCGGCTCGGGAAGTGCCAGTAGGCGCACGGGCCGTTGAACCAGGCGTTGGACCAGGTGAGGTAGAAGTAGTTCTTGTTCAGGCGCCGGCTGTCGGCGTTGAGCTTGCTCTGGCTGGGCGGCCACTGTGCGTCGGTGCACTGGGTGCCCAGGTAGAGCGCGTACTCGTTGTCGCCACCGGGCGCAGTGGAGTTGGCGTCGGTGTACAGCTTGATCAGCGGCTTCGGATTGTTGTGGTTGAGATAGGCCGAGTACGCCTTTGCGATGTCCTCCCAGCCGTAGACGTAATAACCGGCCGAAGTGAAGTCGTCGATGAGTTCGTCGCCGCCCAGGACACCGCCTGCGGCGTGCCGGTCGAGCTTGTCGATCGTGGCCAGGTACTTCGCGCGGACCGCCTGGTACGTCTTACCGACGTGGTAGACGCTGTGGTACTTCGCCAGCCAGCGCAGGTAGATCCGGAAGGTCTTCTGGAAGGCGACGTCCTGGTCGAGGTTGCCCTTGTACCAAACGCCGCGCGGGTCGACCGTGCTGTCGAGCACGAAGCGGCGGACTCGGCTGGGGTGCAGGCTCGCGTACACCGTGCCCAGGTAGGTGCCGTAGGAAAAACCGTAGTAATTGATCTGCCGACGGCCGATCGCCCGGCGCAGGCTCTCCATATCCGCAACGCTGTCGGTCGTCGTGACGTGGTTGAACAGTGCGTGCCCGGGCGACTTGGCGCACGCGGCGGCGTACGCCTTCGAGCGCTTGATCCAAGCTTCGTAGGCTGCCGAGGTCTTCGGCTCGTAGGACGGCCGATCACCCTTGAAGAACTTCGCGTCACAGGTCAGCGACGGGATGCTTGCACCGACACCTCGCGGGTCGAAGCCATACCAGTCGTAGTCGTCACCGACGTGCCCCGGGACGAACTGCGCCAGGACCACTAGGTCGAGGCCGGAACCACCCGGGCCGCCGGGGTTGGTGAACATTGCCCCCTGGTAGCTCGCGGCGCGGCTCTTGTGCAGCAGCCGCGACACCGCGATTTTGATCTTCCGACCTTCCGGGAACGCATAGTCCAGCGGCACCGTGAGGTACCCGCACTGGGCGCCGAGCTTCTTCAACACGTCATCGGAACAGGCGTGCCAGGCGATGGCCGGTGGTTGGTAGACCGCCGGGGTGCGGACGCTGGGCGCCGCAGGTCCAGCCTGCGCAACGTTGGGGACGGTGGTCAGCGCGGCGGCGGCCACCACGGCCGACACCACAGCGATCAGCTTGCGCAAGGAGGCTCCTGAATGTGCGGGGAGTGTGAGTGTGTCCTGAATCTGCTAGGTGGACAAGGGCCACATTCGAGACGCGGTGCCCATGCCCTCGAGAGTGAAGCGATTCACCCGTCGGAGGTCGGAAGCCAGGCTTCGAGCCGGGTTGGCCGTACGCGAATGCGTGAGCCACACTGAAGTGCGGAACACGATGAATCCGTGGCACCAGTAACACTCACGCAGTACGAGGACGGCCGCACCATGGCCGCCCCCGCACCGACCCGCGGTCGCACCCAGTGCGGCCGGTCCGGACCTGGAGGGGGCACCTCTTGAGCGTCGAAATCTCGGCGGCCGCGGCATGCCCCGCGACGTGCACCGACACCGACCCGTTGCACCTGAGCGTCGACCCGCTGGCTACCGCACGGGCGCACGTCGCCGACACCGCCTTGGCCGGGACGCCGGCGGGTTCCGGGTTGGTCGGCCTAGAGCTGGAACTGCACCTGGTCGACCTTGCGGATCCGGCGCAGCGGCCGGGGTGGGACCGGATCCAGGACGTCGTAGCGGGACTGCCCGCCATGCCGTCCGGCAGCAGCGTGACGCTGGAGCCCGGCGGCCAGATCGAGCTGTCGACGCCGCCCGTGCGTGGGATTGCCGGCTCGGTGGCCGCGCTGGAGGCCGACCGCTTCGTGCTGCGGGAGGCCTTGCTGGTGGTCGGGCTGGGCGCGGCGCCATTGGGCACCGACCCGGCTCGCGAGGTACGGCGGATCAACCCCAACGAGCGCTATGTGGCGATGGCACGTCACTTCGCGGCCCGTGGCTGCGCCGACGCCGGGTTGGCCATGATGACGGCCACCGCCGCCCTGCAGATCAACCTCGACGCCGGCCCCCGCCACAACTGGGCCGAGCGGACGAGCCGCATCCGCGACCTGGGGCCGGTGCTCGTCGCGATCTCGGCATGCTCGCCCCTGCTGGCCGGGGCGGCGTCGGGCTGGCACTCGATGCGTCAGCAAGCGTGGCACGGCATCGATCAGGGCCGCACCGCGCCCGTCGCCGGGGCCGATCCTGCGCAGGCCTGGGCCGACTACGCACTCGACGCGCCGCTCATGCTCGTCCGCGACGGCGGCGTGACCCGGCCGGTGACCACCGGTGCCACGTTCGCCGACTGGCTGGCCGGCCACGCGCCCGTCGACCGGCCGCCGCGCATCGTCGACCTCGACTACCACCTGACCACGCTATTCCCGCCGATCCGGCCGCGCGGCTACCTGGAGCTGCGTTGCCTGGACGCTGTCCCCGACCGGTGGTGGCCCGCCCTGGCCGGCATCACCGCCGTCTTGATCGACGACCCGGCGGCTGCTGACGAAGCGGCCGAGGCGTGCGCGCCCGTCCGCGACGCCTGGGTCACCGCCGCGCGCGCGGGCCTGGCCGACCGCCCCCTGCATGTCGCAGCCATCTCGTGCGTCGACATCGCGGTCCGGCACAGCCCACCCGAGCTGCATGACCGCATCGACGCCTACGCCGGGCTGGTAGCCGGCGGCCGCACCCCGGGCGACGAGGTGCGCGAGCGAGCTGCCGCCGCCGACCCGCTCACCGCACTCGTGGAGGAAGCCCGTGCGTGACGACACCGTCCGTGGCCTCGAGCGGGCCCGGCAGCGCACCGCCGCATTGACCGAGTTCGACGACGGCGAGCTCACCCGTCAGCACAGCCCGCTGATGAGCCCGCTGGTCTGGGACCTCGCGCACATCGGCCAGCAGGAGGACCTCTGGCTGCTGCGCGGCGGGAACGCCGCGGCACAGGGCGTCCTGCCCCGGGCCGTCGAGCGGTTGTACGACGCGTTCGAGAACCCGCGGGCGACCCGCGTCGACCTGCCGCTGCTCTCGGCCGTCGAGGCGCGCGGCTTCCTCGGCGACGTCCGCGGAAGGGTGTTCGACGCGCTCGAGCGCACGCCCGACGACGCGTCGGCGCTGTTCCCGTTCGCGATGGTCGAGCAGCACGAGCAGATGCACGTCGAGACGATGCTGGCCACCCACCAGCTGCGCGACGGCGCGCCGATCCTGGGCGCCGGGACGCCGGTGCCGGCCGGTCGACCGGTGCCGCACGACGGCGTGCTCGTGCCCGCGGGCGAGTTCGTCCTCGGCGTCGATGCCGCCGACGAGCCGTTCTCGCTCGACAACGAACGGCCTGCGCACGTCGTCGACCTGCCGGCCTTCCGCATCGGGCGGGTGCCGGTGACCAACGGCGAGTACCGCCGCTTCGTCGCCGACGGCGGCTACGACGAGCCGCGCTGGTGGTCCACGGTCGGCTGGGCGCACCGGGTGTCGGCCGGTCTGGTCGGACCGCAGTTCTGGACGGCCGACGGTGCCGCGCGGGTGCGTTTCGGCACCGTCGAGGACCTGCCCGAGGACGAGCCGGTGCAGCACGTCTGCTGCCACGAGGCCGAGGCCTACGCGGCCTGGGCCGGCGCCCGGTTGCCCACTGAGCAGGAGTGGGAAAAGGCGTGCGCGTGGGACCCCGACCGTGGCGAGCGGCGCCGCTGGCCGTGGGGGGCGTCGGACTGGACGCCGGCGCTGGCCAACCTGGGCGGCACAGCGCTGCGCCCGGCCGAGGTGGGCGCGTATCCCGGCGGAGCGTCGGCGTACGGCGTCGAGCAGCTGATCGGCGACGTGTGGGAATGGACGTCCTCGGGCTTCGAGGCGTGGCCCGGCTTCGTCCCGATGCTCTACGCGCAGTACAGCGCGCCGTTCTTCGGTGGCGACTTCCGGGTACTGCGGGGCGGGTCGTGGGCCGTGGACGCGGCCGCGGTCCGTCCGTCGCTGCGCAACTGGGACCTGCCGATCCGTCGACAGATCTTCAGCGGGTTTCGGCTTGCCTGGGACGTCGATGTGTAGGCACCTGGCCTGGCTGGGGGCGCCGCGGTCGGTTGCCTCGCTCGTGCTCGACCCACCGGCCGGACTGCTGCACCAGTCCTACGCGCCCCGTCGGCAGAAGCGTGGCGTCGTCAACGCCGACGGCTGGGGTGTCGGGTTCCACGACGACGCAGGGCAGGTGCGGCGCTGGCGCTCGAGCCGGCCGCTGTGGGGTGAGTCGTCGTTCGCCTCGCTGGCGCCGGTGCTGGCGTCGGGCTCGGTGCTCGCGGCCGTGCGCTCGGCGACGATCGGCATGCCGCTGGACGAGACCGCCGCGGCGCCCTTCACCGACGGCACCTGGCTGCTGTCGCACAACGGGCGGGTGTCGCGGGCGGCGCTGCCTCCGCGGCTTGACGCTGAATCCACGTGCGACTCCGCGATCCTTGCTGCGCACGTGTTCGCGGCCGGCGTCGACCGCGTCGTGGACACCGTGCGTGATGTTGCGCGCGCCGACCCGGACGCCTACCTCAACCTGCTGATGACCGACGGCACCCGCATCGTCGGGCTCACCTGGGGCGACGAGCTGAGCTACCTCGTCGAGCCCGACGGCGTCGTGGTCGCCAGCGAGCCCTGGGACGACGACCCCCGCTGGATCGACGTGCCCGATCACCACCTGATCGAGGTGGGTCCGTCGGTGAATGGCGCCCGGCCAATCAGCGTCACGGACCTCGAGGACCGCTGATGGGCCGACGGCTTCGCCCTGTCCTTGGCGGTCCCGGCGGGCTAGCCTGCCGGGGATGAGCGGGTGCGCTGGGTGAGCGCGTACCCGCACGATCGGTTCTACCGCTGGGTCATCCGCGCCTTCAAGGCGCTGTTCCGGGTGCTCGGCCTGCGGTTGGAGGTGCGGGGCTCGTCATCGATCCCGTCGGACGGTCCTGCGGTGCTGGCCTGCAACCACCTCAGCTACCTGGACTTCACGTTCGTCGGGCTGGCCGGGTCGCGGCGCCGGCGGCTGATCCGGTTCATGGCCAAGACGTCGGTGTTCGACCACCGGGTGGCCGGCCCGCTGATGCGCGCGATGGGGCACATCCCCGTCGATCGGGCGAGCGGCGCGGCCGCCTACCGCAAGGCGGCACGGGCGCTGGCCGACGGCCAGCTCGTCGGCGTCTTCCCCGAGGCGACGATCTCACGCTCGTTCACGCTGAAATCGTTCAAACTCGGCGCCGCGACACTTGCCGTCCGCGAGCAGGTGCCGCTGATCCCGGTCGTGCTGTGGGCACCGCAGCGCACCTTCACCGTCGACAAGCACTACAGCGTGCGGCGCGGCAAGGCCATCGTCATCGCAGTCGGCGAGCCCATCATCGCCCGGGCTGACGACGATCCCGTCAAGATCGACGCAGAGCTGCGGCGCCGGATGGACGACCTGCTGGTCGAGGCCTGGCGGACCTACCCCGACCAACCCCGCGACGACGCCGACCGCTGGTGGGTGCCGGCCGTGGCCGGTGGCAGCGCGCCCACCCTCGAGGTTGCCGCTGAGCTCGAGCGGGCGGCGAACGAGCGGCGCCTACGCAAGGCGTCCTGACCCACTACGCCGGTGCGCGTCCGGCGCGGCGCGACCCGGCGACGGACCGATCACGGCTCGAGGTTCTCGAGGTCGTCGAGCAGCTTCGGGTGGGTCGGGCGCCAGCCGAGCGCCTCGCGGGCATGGGCGCCCGACGACGGTTGATCCATGGCGAAGATCGCCCGAGCGGACCGAACGACTCCGCCGGCACCGATTCGACCGGCAGGCCAGCGCTGCGTGCCGTCGCCCGGGTACCCGGACACTCCCGTGCCGCGGGCGATGTCGCTCAGCAGACCGGCGAAGCCGCCCTCGCCCCTGTTGTGGCCGGTCCGCGGCAGGCGGATCGCGGTACGTCACAGTAGCAGGGTGACGGGACAAAGGTGCCGTCACTTAGGATGACGACATGGGGCGGTGGGAACCGGGAGCGCGCGAGCGGCTCGTCGTGGCTGCGGTCGACCTCTTCGGCGAGCAGGGTTACGACGCCACGACCATCGCGCAGATCGCCGAGCGAGCGGGCGTCACCAAGAGCACCTTCTTCCGGCACTTCCCTGACAAGCGCGAGCTCTTGGTGGCGGGTCAGGATGCGCTGTGCCGGTTGCTTGCCGAAGGCATCGCCGACGCGCCCGAGGGCGTGACGCCGCTCGAGGCCGTCGCCGCCGGCCTGGAGCGGGCGTCGAACACCATGGGGCCGGCGAACCGCGAGCTCGGCCCACGCCTGAAGGCCGCCGTCGCCTCGAGCACCGAACTGCAGGAGCGCGACGCGCTCAAGAGCGTCGGCCTCGCCGCGGCCATGGCGACGGCCCTGCTGACCCGGGGAGTCCCCGACCCGACCGCGCACCTGGCCGCGGAGTTGGGCGTGCTCGCCTTCAAGCGCGGCTACGCCGAATGGTCCGAGGGCGACCATGCTGCTGAGGACGGGCTCGCGAAGCACGCCATTGCGGCGCTGGACGAGTTGCGGGCGGCCAGCACCTCACTGGGGTGAGCCTCAGGCGCCGGCGTGCGGGGCCAGGATGGGGCAGGCGGCGCACGATGGCGTTCCGTCGAGCGTGGGAGCGGTGGTCTCGGTGCTGACGGCTTCGCGGCGCACGAGCACAGCCGACAGCAGGCCACCGAGCACGGCCAGCGCGGCAGCGATCAGCACCGCGTGGTGGAACCCGTCGGACAGCTGCGCGGGGTGGTCGTAGGCGGCTGGCGTGATGCCCGCGACTCCCGGCAGGACGGCCACGGCCAGCAGGCCGGCGACGCGGGCGATGTCGTTGTTCACCGCCGACGCGACCCCGACCTGCCGGGCCGGTGCCGAGGCAAGGGCGGTAGCGGTCAGCGGTGCGACCGTGGCCGACAGCCCGAGAGCGAACACGAGCAGTGCCGGCAGCAGATCGGTGACATAGGAGGCGTGCGCGCCCACGCGGGTCAGCATCGCCAAACCGGCCCCGGCGACGATCGGTCCGATAGTCATCGGCCAGCGCGGCCCGATGCGTTGCGCGAGCCGGCCCATGCGCGCCGACAGCAGCAACATCACCGCGGTGATGGGCAACAGCGCGCTGCCGGCCTCGACCGGCGCGTACCCGGACACCCGTTGCAGCTGGACGGGGACGAGGAACAACGCGCCGCCGAGCGCGCCGTACATGACGAACGTGACGAGGTTGGCCGCAGTGAATTCGCGGTCGCGGAACAGGCTCAGCGGCATCATCGGGTGGCTCTCGCGGGCCTCGGCCACGACGAACGCGGCCAGCACCACGATCCCGGCGACCAGGCAGACCACGAGCGTCGTCGGCCAGTGCTGGGCCGGTCCCTCGGTGAGCGCGTACACCGTGAGCGCCAATCCGGTTGCGGCCAAGACCGCGCCGCCGACGTCGAGACGTCCGGTGGCCTCGTCGTCGCGGGTCTCGGGCACGTACCGGGACGCGAGCGTGATGACCACGGCCGCGATCGGCACGTTGATCAGGAACACGAGTCGCCAACCCCATGGCGCGACGCCGACAAGGACGCCGCCGAGCACCGGGCCGATGGCGGTGGCGATGCCGCCCAACCCGGACCACGACCCGACGGCGGCGGCACGGTCCTCGCGCCGGAACACCGCCTCGAGGATGGCCAGCGAACCGGGCGTCAACAGCGCGGCCCCCACGCCCTGCAGGGCGCGCATCGCGATGAGCGTCGCGGGCTCGGGCGCCAGCGTGCAGCCGGCCGAGGCAGCGGTGAACCAGATGACGCCGAGGACGAACACCCGGCGGCGTCCCAGCCGGTCGCCGAGGGAGCCGCCGAGCAGCAGCAGCCCGGCGAGGGTCAGTGTGTAGGCATTGACCGTCCACTGCAGCGCGGTGAGTCCGGCGTCGAGGTCACGCCCGATCCGGGGCAGCGCGACGTTGACCACCGTCCCGTCGAGCTGGGCCATGCCACTGCCCAGGATGGTGGCGGCCAGGACGCCTCGTCCCTGCCCGGATTTCAGGACCAACCCCGGGGCCGCCGGCTGCGTCATTCGGCGGGGATGAGCCCGTAGACGCGCTGCGCGTTCCCGGCCAGGACGAGCTCGGCCGTCTCGTCGTCGGTGCACAGGGCGGCGACGGCGCGGGCGTTGATCGCGATGCCGGGAATGCCCGGCCAGTCCGTCCCGAAGATCATTTTGCGGGTGAGGCGGGGCCAGCTGTGCCGCGCGTAGTACGTCTGCAGCCGGCTGGGTGGCAGGCCCGACAGCTCGATCCAGACGTGCTCGTTGGCCAGCGCGAGGAACGCCGCGGCGTCGTACCACCAGCCGCGCCCGCCGTGCGCGAGCACGATGGAAAGGCGGCGGAAGTCGCGCAGCAGGTCGTCGATCAGGACGGGATCGCCGTACTGGTTCAGTGCGCCGGGGAATGTCGAGGTGCCGCAGTGCACGACGAGCGGCAGCCCGCGCTCCTGCAACATCGCGTACGCCGGGTACAACGCGCGGTGGTTGACCGGGAACCCGCCGTGCACAGGGTGCACCTTCAGCGCGACCGCCCCGAGATCGAGCTGGCGGGCCAGCTCGTCCTCGACGGGGTGGTGCAGGTGCGGGTTGAGGCTGGCCGCGAAGTGCACGCGCGGGCCGGCGAGGGCAGCCATGTCCTCGGCGGTCTGCAGGCCGGTGACGCGCGGGCTGTATTCGGCCAGCACCACAGCGGCGTCCACGCCCTGGGCGGCGAGCAGCAGGTCGAACCGCACCGCGTCGACCGTGCCGTCGTCGCGGTAGACGTCCTGGATCTCGGGGGAATCGAAGTTCTGCACCCACGTCGCCCAATCCATCTTCAAACTGCTCTTGCGGGCGGGGTGCAGGTGGACGTCGATGAGGGGCCGGCCGTCGAGCACGGGCCATTCGTAGCATGTCCCTTGTGAGTTCCCCGACGGCACCGACGATCTCGCGGCGGCACGCCGCCGGGTCCGACAGCGCGCGCGGGCAGCTGTTCACGGTGCTGGGCGAGTTCGTCCTGCCCAGCGGGGGCACAGCGTGGACGTCGTCGTTCATCGACATCTTCGCCCGCTTGGGCGTCGAGGAGAAGGCGATCCGCCAGGCGTTGATGCGCACGGCGAGCGACGGTTTCCTGGTCTCCGAGCGGGTCGGGCGACGGACCCGCTGGACGCTGACGCCGTCCGCGCACCAGCTGCTCGTCGAGGGCACCGAGCGCATCTACTGCTTCACCGGTGCGTCCAGCGGGTGGGACGGTCGGTGGCTGCTCGTCCTGGCCCGGACGCCGGAGACCGAGCGACCCACCCGGCACCTGCTGCGCACCCGGCTGACCTGGGCCGGGCTGGGCAGTCCGGCGCCGGGAGTCTGGGTGAGCACGCATGCCGATCGCGTTCCCGAGGTCGAGATCGCCCTGGTGGAGGCCGGCCTGCTGAGCGAGGCGCAGGTATTCGTGGCCACCCATCAGGGGCGAGGTCGACTGACCGAGCTGGTGCGCCAGGCCTGGGACCTCGAGGCGATCGAGACCGCGTACGAGGACTTCATCACCCGGTTCTCGGCACCGATCGCGGGCGACCCGCTGGTATCGACGGTCGAGCTTGTCCATGCCTGGCGACGCTTTCCGTGGATCGACCCCCTGCTGCCCGACGAGCTGCTGCCCGCGCCGTGGAGCGGGGTGACGGCGGCGTCGCTGTTCGCCCGGCGGCATGCCGACTGGGCCGCCGATGCCCGGGCGGCGTGGCAGGCGCTAGAGACGTGACCTCTTCCGGGTTCGAGCAGGTGCGGCACCGGCCACCGTCGCCGCTGGACGCCCCGCGCGAGCTGGTCGTAGCGTGCGCGCCCATGCGCAGCAACGTCAACCTCTCGACGATCGCGCGGACGGCCGGGTGCTGTGGCGTGCATCGGATGATCGTGTGCGGGCACGCCAAGCTGGACCGGACGATCGCCCGTGACGGTGCCGAGCAGGTGCAGCTCGAGGTGCGCAACTCGCTCGCGCCGGTCCTCAGGACACTGCGCGCCGACGGCTACCGGCTGGTCGGGCTCGAGCAGACGACGAACTCCGCCGACCTGCACCACTACGCGTTCCAGCGACGGACGGCGCTGGTGATCGGCAACGAGCGGGCCGGGCTGACCGAGGACGAGCTGGCCCTGATGGACGACTGCGTCGAGATCCCGGTCTGGGGGTTGCCGTACTCGTACAACGTGGCTACCGCGACGTCGATGGCGCTCTACGAGTACTGCCGTCAGTACCCCGGTTGATCGTCCAGCGCAGGGTGAGAACGGCCAGCTCGTCGCGCGTCGAGCCGAGGCGCTTGGTCCAGGACGTGCCGTAGGCCGCGAGTTCTGCGTCGTCGGCGTAATGCACGTCGTCGAGGTGCCAGCCGGCCTTTTCGTATTCCACCGCCAGGTCGGTGCGCGCGCTGTCCGGCGTGGGCTCGGGTGCATCACCGACCTCGGGCACGGGCGGGCGCCAGGCGTGCAGATTCAGCGTGATCAAGAACGTCGCCCCGGTGCGGCAGCGCTCACCCACACTGAGCAGAGCATTGCTCTGCTCAGTCAGGGTGAGCGTGCGCAGCAGGCTGCCCCACGGCATGAGGGCGTGCAGTTCGTCGATCCCGTCGAGTTCCGGCGGTAGCTGCTCGGCCGACGCCCAGACGAACATCGCGTTCGGCGTCCCGCCCCTCGCCGGCTTCTGCGCCGCGCGGAACGCTGTCTTGCGCATCGCGTCGGGGCTGGCGTCGACCCCGACGACGAGGGTGTCGGGATGCGCGCGGGCCACGGCCAGGACGTGCTTGCCGTCGCCGGTACCGAGATCGACGACCAGGCGTTCGTACGGCGCCCGCAGCGCGGCGAAATCAGCGGCGTCGAGGTCGAGCGTCCGCTTCCCGATGACCTGCCGCACCGCGTCAGGGTAGGGGGCGGGCGTGTTGATCGGGCCTGCGCGTCGTGTGGTCGGTTTGGGGCGCGTCCACCGAACACTCGGCGCGCAAACCTGATCGACGGCGCAGGCGGCCTACCCTGGCGCGGTGCGATTCGTCGGACGGGGCCACCCCGCGATCCGGGCGACCCACGCCAAGACCCTCGAGCTCTCGCCCGACCCAGACATCACGGCGCGCGCCACCTGCGTCATCGCGGTGGGCACCGACGCCGAGCCACTGGCGCCGATGGCCGGCCGGGTCCGGATCCGGATCAGCGCCGGGGATGCCCGGTTCAGCCTGGACGCCGACGCCAACTCCTCCTGGGACCCGGCCGGCCCGGTCGTGATCCGCCGCAGCCCGCTGCGCCGCCCCGGAACGTTCGCCACCGGCGCCACCGCGTCGTCGGCCGACCTGCCGCGCGAGCTCGTGCGGGCCCTGCAGGACCCCGACGCCCTCGTCACCGTCGACGTCGTGGCCATAGCGGACGACCGGCCGACCGTCGTGCTCGCCTACGTCGACCCCGCGGTCGCCAGCCTGCCGTCGCCTCTGATGGCAGAACGCGAGCGGGCCGACACCGTCATCGCCCAGGACGCCGCGGCCCGCGCGTTGGCCGAGCCGCGGGCGGGGGACGGGCCCCGTCGGCTGGTGATCGCCACCGCTGATCTGCCCCGTCCACCGCTGGGTTGGACCAGCGCGGTCGAGGTCGTCGGCCTGCCCGCACGCCTCGCTGTCGCCGCCGCCTCGCCGAGCCGCGGCCCGCTCGTACTTGCCGACCCGGCCGCCGAGATCAGGACGGCGCTGCGCGACACCCCCGCCGCGGCGCGGCTCGTTCTCGTCGTCCCCGCGGCCGGCCTGGCCGACGCCCTCGACCAGGCCCGGCTCATCCGCGGCAACGCCGCCGGCATGGTCGCCCAGGAGTACGTCCATCCCGTCCGGACCGAGGGCGGCGCCGTGCCCGAGCTGCCCAGCAGCGCCGACGTCGCAGTCTGCTTCGACGCCGGCGGGCCGGACGACGCGCTCGATCCCGCCGTCCGCGCGGCGGTCGACGCGCTCGTCGCCGACGGTGTTGCCACCCGCACGGCCGCGAAGGCTCTTGCTGCCCTCACCGGCTGGGACCGCCGCCGCGCCTACGACGCCGTGGTCGCCTGGCTTCGCGACTGATCGAGCGCCGACGTTGCGATCCGGTCTCGCCCGGCGATGCGCCCCGCGGTTTTGTCGGTTTCGACTGGTACTACGGGCACATGCGAGCTCACCGGCTGGCGGCCGCGCTGTGCACCGTCGCGCTGGTCCTGACCGCCTGCGGATCGTCCGACCCGGTGTCGCATCTCGCGACGTCGCCGTGGTCGAGCCGGTTGCCGACCACGTTGGCCGTACCGTCCGCCCCGGCGCCCCCGCCCAGACCGTCGAAACCCGCGATCGTACGAACCCTGCCCCGCGGCGGGCAAACGATCATCGGGCACTACCGGGTCGTTGCCTACTACGGCGAGGCCGGCAATCCGCAGCTCGGCGTGCTGGGGACCGCCTCGCCTGACCAGATCGCCCGGTCGGTCACTGCGCGGGCCCGCGGCTTCGCGCGCTACGGGTTGCCGGTGCAGCCGGCCATGGAGTTGATCGCCACCGTGGCGCAGGGCTCACCCCAGACCGACGGCTCGTACTCGAGGGCCATTCCGCTCGCGACGGTCCGCCGGTACCTCGCCGTGGCGCACCGCTACCGGATGCTGCTCCTGCTGGACCTGCAACCTGGGCGCTCGACGTTCCTGCGGCAGGCCAGGGCGCTGGGCCGCGTCCTGCTCGACCCGTCGGTGGGGCTCGGCCTCGATCCAGAGTGGAAGGTGACGAGGCGCCAGCGTCCCGGCGGCGGGCGCATCGGGTCCAGTGGGCCGGGCGACATCAACGCCACCATTGCCTACGTCAGCTCGCTCGTCAGCAGGCACCGGTTGCCGCACAAACTGCTCGTCGTGCACGAGTTCACGCCGTCGATGCTGCCCCATCGCTCGAGCATCACCCGCCACCCCGGCGTCGACCTCACCTTCCACGCCGACGGCTTCGGCGGCGTCGCGACCAAGATCAACGTCTTCCGCGGGCTGCACTTCCCCGGCTATCCCTTCGGCGTCGGCATCAAGCTGTTCCTGAAGCAGGACGCGCGGTTGATGACGCCGGCCGAGGTCATGCGGCTGACTCCTCGGCCCGACGTCATCACCTACCAGTAGCGCTAGCCGAGCGCGTCCAGATCGACGGTGACCGGGAATGGTTCGTCGGCGCTGAACCGACCGGTGACGGCGGGCGCATCCTGGTAGCCGAAGCCCTCGGCGAGCTGGCAGGCCACCAATGACGGCCGCCCTTCCAGATCGACGATCCAGTAGTGCGGGATCCCGGCGTCGGCGTACTCACCGTGCTTGACCACCCGATCGGTGCGTCGCGAGCCCGGCGACACCAGCTCGACCACCAGCCGGGCATCAGTGGCCAGCAGCAATCCACCCCCGTCACGGACTCGGTCGAACGCTGTCCTCGTGACAACGACCAAGTCCGGTCGACGCGCCGAGCCCGGCTCGTCGGCCGGTGCAAGCGTGAGATCCAGATCGACGTCCGGCACGACCATGAGGTCCGGCGGCAATTGCGTCCTGAACTGCACAGCCAATTCGAATGCGGCGTGGTTGTACGGCGGGGTTGGGCTCGGCGCCATCGTCAGGTTGCCCTCCTGCAGCTCCCAGCGGTACTGCTCGTCCTCGGGCAGGGCGGCGTAGTCGGCAATCGTCAGGAGCTGGCCGGGCTTGGGCAGAGCGGTCATGGCTGCCTCCTCGTAATGCCTCGAGTGTGGCACGCAGGGCCGACAACGTGGCCTCGTCGGCGCACGCTCCTGTTACCCGTTCAGACCCAATGCCTCGGCGAGCTCGCGGTACTGCGGCAGCGCGTCGACGCCCGGCGCGGTGAGCAGCTGCACCGGGACGTGGTCGGCGCCGGCGTCGAGGTGCTGCTGCACGCGAGCCGCGGCCGTCGCCGCATCGCCGTGCCCGACCAGGGCGTCGATGAGCCGATCACTGCCCGGCCGGGTCAGGTCATCGGCGCTCCAGCCCAGGCGCTGCAGGTTGCTGACGTAGTTGGTCAGGCCGAGGTAGGGCTTGTCGACGGCCGGCCGGCCCACCGAGCGGGCCTTCTCGGGGTCGGTGTCGAGCACGACCTTCTGCTCAGGCGCCAGCAACACCGCGTCGCCGAGGATCGCGCGGGCCTCGCGGGTGTGCTCCGGCGGCACGAGGTACGGGTGCGCACCAGCGCTGCGCTCGGCCGACAACCGCAGCACCTTCGGGCCGAGAGCGGCCAGCACCCGCTCATCCTTCGACACGCCCTCGTCGTCCAGGACGTCGAGGTACTCGACCAGGTTGCGATAGGGGTGCGAGTAGTCCGTCGTCGCTTCGGGGTGGCCGACCCCGATGCCGAGCAGGAAGCGGTCGGGGTACGCGGCGGTGATGCGCCGGTGCGACGCGGCAACGGTGTGCGCGTCGTCCTTCCAGATGTTGACGATGCCGGTGGCCACGACGAGGTGCTCCGTCGCGGCCAGCATTTCGTCGACCATCGCAAGCCCGCCGTCGGGCGAACCGCCGATCCAGATCGCGCCGTAGCCGAGCTGCTCGATCTCGGCCGCGAACGGCCCCGATACCTTCGGGTATGGCACCCAGATGCCGATGCGTCCGAGCTGGACTGTCATGCCGGGCCCTTTCGTCGTGTGTCGGTCGGTGGCGCATCACCGGGCCCGGGTCGACCCAGCGCGGGACCGCGTCCGAGCTCAGATCAGCGCGTCGAGGTCGATCCGAACGGGGAACGGGTCGCAGGCATCGAACACGCCGGTGACCGGTCCATCGTCGCGGTACCCGGACCGGCCGGCCCGGGTGCACGCCACGATCGACACCGGCGGCTCGGTATCCACGATCCAGAAGTGGCCGATTCCGGCGTCGGCGTAGTCGGTGCGTTTCAGGATCTGGTCGGTGCGGTGCGACCCCGGAGACAGCACCTCGACGACGACCACGGTGGCCTCCGCGCGCAACAGCCCACCCTCGACGTCGACCCGCGCGAACTCCTGGGCCGTCACGACGATGAGGTCCGGCCGACGGGCCGTGGCGGGTCTGCCCGGCGAGGCCAGCTGGAGATCGAGGTCGACGTCCGGGACGACGCGCAGGTCGGGCCGGCAGTTGCGCCCGCAACGTGGCGAACAACGCGCCAATGGCGACCATATGTCGCGGCGTCGGGCTGGGCGCCATGACGAGGCTGCCCTCAACCAGCTCCCACCGCTGCTCGTCGTCCGCAGGGAGCGCGGCGTAATCGGCGATGGTGAGCAGCTGCCCCCGCGCCGGTGACACGCTCATCGCGCACGCCTCATGCTCCCGAGTGTGGCACGGAGACGCCCCCGCGGTCCGGCTCGTCGACGATCGCCGGCTCGGGCAGGAGGCCGTGCAGCCAGGCCGCTGTGCGGTGGCTGATCACCGCTCCGGGCAGCGCCGCGGCAGCGGCGTGCACTTTGTCGATCGTGGTGGGCGTTCGACGCGAGCAGTAGACGGCCGGCAGCAGCTCGACGAGCGCGCCGCGCCGGCGCCGTCGCCCGATCTCGGTGTTGGTCAACCCCGCCAGGCGCAGTTGCTGGAGGTGCGCACACACGACTCCATGACGTCATCGTGCGGCTTGCGCTCGCCGGGCGTCGAGAAAACTCGCGGCCTGTGGACAACGGCCGCTCACCCAGGTGGCTTCTCGGGTGAACAGAACAGCGGAGGGCGTGGGATTCGAACCCACGTCAGGGGATCACCCTGAAGCGGTTTTCAAGACCGCCGCACTCGGCCACTATGCGAGCCCTCCAGTGCCTGCGAAACTACCCGACTGCGCACCTTCCCCGCCGGGGGCTTACGTCGCACGTGCAGCTGTGACACATCGAGAGGGCGCCCACCCGAAGTCGACCGGACAGTCGTGCGCCGACGCGCTGCCCTTGCCGGCGACCGTTCGCGTTGAGCGCCGCTCACTGTGGCGCGCGTCTCGGATAACGGAGTGACAACCTCCGGATCGTGGGTAGAGTCTTCTGCGGAACCGGAGGCAACACCTCCGCTAGCGATCTACAGCACTGGAGCACACCCATGGCCCTCGACACCGCGGCAACGAGCCTGTCGAAACCCGCTGCCAACGACGACCCTATGCACGCGCGTCGCTGGTTGATCCTGACGATTCTCGCGCTCGCGCAGCTGATGGTCGTCCTCGACTCGACCATCGTGAACATTGCGCTGCCGACCGCGCAGAGCGATCTCGGCTTCAACAACGCCGACCGCCAGTGGATCGTCACCGGGTACGCGCTTGCGTTCGGCAGCCTGCTGCTGATCGGCGGCCGGCTCAGTGACTTCTTCGGCCGCAAGTGGGCCCTGCTCGTCGGCCTGGTGGGTTTCGCGGTGGCCTCTGCCGTCGGCGGAGCGGCCCAGAACTTCGGCATGCTGGTCACCGCCCGCGCGGTGCAGGGCGCGTTCGGCGCGATCCTCGCCCCGGCCGTGCTGGCCCTGCTGACCACGACCTTCACCGACGCCAAGGAGCGCGGCAAGGCCTTCGGCATCTTCGGCGGCATCGCTGGCGCCGGCGCCTCGATCGGGCTGCTGCTCGGCGGCTTCCTCACCGAGTACGCCACGTGGCGCTGGACGCTGTACGTCAACCTCGCCTTCGCCGCCGTCGCGTTCGTCGGCGCCTTCACCCTGCTGCCCGCCTTCAAGCGCTCCGAGGAGCGTCAGGGCAACGACCTGCCCGGCACCTTCAGCATCACGCTGGGCCTGTTCGCCCTGGTCTACGGCTTCTCCAACGCGGAGCAGCACGGCTGGTCGGCAGCGCTCACCGTTGGTTGCCTCGCCGTCGGCGCCGTCCTGCTGATCGCCTTCGTCTTCATCGAGCAGCACGCGACCAACCCGATCCTGCCCCTGCGGGTCGTCACCGACCGCAACCGCGGCGGTGCCTTCATCGCGATGTTCCTGTCCGGCATCGGCCTCTTCGCCGTCTTCCTGTTCCTGACGTACTACCTGCAGGGCATCCGCGGCTACTCGGCCGTGAAGTCCGGCCTGGCCTTCCTGCCCATGACCGGCACGATCGTGGTTGTGGCCTCGCTGGGCAGCGCGGTGCTGGTCACCCGGATCAGCTCCCGGATCATGATCCCGCTGGGCATGGCCCTGTCCGCGGTGGGCCTGTTCCTGCTCACCCACATCAGCCTCGAGGGCAACTACGCCACGGTCATCCTGCCGGCCACGATCATCCTGGGCGCGGGCCTCGGGCTGATCTTCGCCCCGGGCTTCAACCTGGCCATCCTGGGCGTGCGCGCCGAGGACTCCGGCGTCGCCTCCGCGGCGGTCAACGTCGCGCAGCAGGTCGGCGGCTCGATCGGCACCTCGCTGTTCAACACGATCGCCGGCACCGTCGTGGGCACCTACGTCGCCTCGCACCTCAACGGCGCGAAGCCGGGCAGCGCCCAGTTCGCGTTGACCCAGGCCAACGCCCAGCTGCACAGCTACACGGTGGCCTTCTGGATCGCGGCCGGCGTATTCCTCGGCGGGGCGATCATCACCGCGCTCGTCCTGCGCTCGGGCATCGCCCAGGCCGAGGGCGAACCGGCCCTCGCAGTCTGAGCGGGGACGCAGATGAATACCGCCGAAGACGTCGGGACGGTATCGGGCGAGGACGCACCTCGGCCGACGCGCAAGGACGCGGCGCGCAACCGCGCGCTGCTCATTGCCGCCGCCCGCGAGGTCTTCGCGCGACGCGGCCTCGAGGCCAGCCTCGACGACATCGCTCGGCAGGCCGGCGTCGGGGTCGGCACTGCGTACCGGCACTTCGGCAACAAGCACGAGCTGGCCGAGGCGATCATGCACGAGACGATCGACGAGGTCGTGGCCGCTGCCGATCGCGCTCTCGAGGCCGACGACGCGTGGGACGGGCTCGTCGAGTTCCTCGAGTCGGTGCTCGAGCTGCAGACGAAGGACCGTGGCCTGCGCGAGGTACTCATGGGCGTGCACGAGGCCAAGACCGACGCCATGCAGGATCGGCTGACCGCCCGCGTCCGTCATCTGCTCGAGCGCGCTCAACGCGACGGCCAGGCGCGCGCGGACGCCGAAAGCGGCGACGTCGGGGCGATGCTGATGATGCTGTGCCACGTCGCCGATCTCGGTGGGGACATCGCGCCGACGCTGTGGCAGCGCTACGTCCCGACGCTGCTGTCGGCTCTGCGTCCGGGTGGTCCGCCGCTGCCCGGCCGCGCCCTTACCGACGCCGAGATGCACACCGCGATCGTCTGCCAGCACCGCATGCGCCCACCCCGCTCAACCGAGTAACTCCTCCAGCAGGGCCGGAGCCGCGTCGACGTGGTCGAAGGCCCCCCACCGGGCGCCCGACGCCGCAGCGAGCGCGGCTGCGGCGTCGCTGTCGCTGCCCGGCGCGAGGATGACCAGCTCCGGGATCGCCGCGGCCACCGGCACCGGGTCCTGCTCGTCGGTGGCCCGGCAGTCCGAGAGCAGCACCAGCACCCGTCGAGTTGCCCGGGTCGCGGCCAGCGTCTCGGCGCCCGCCTTTAACGCCGACGCCAGCGCCGTGATCCCGTGTCCGCGCAGGCGCAGCACCCGCTCGACGACCGTCTCGGGCGGCAATGTCTCGGTGACGCGGCGCAGCGGCCGGACGTCACGGGCGAAGGCCAGTACCGCGTGCTCGGCCGGGGCGCGCAGCGCGCAGGCCGCGGCGATCATGGCCGCCCGCGCGAGGCGTTCGCCGGTCATCGACCCTGAGTCGTCGACGAGCAGGCACAGCGCGAGTTCGGGACGACCCCAGTCGCGGGCCAGCAGGTCGTCCAGGTGCGGCGCGCGGGCCTCGGCGTGCGCCCCGACGACGGCGTCGAAGGAGGCGTCGAGATCGAGGTCGCCACCCCGGCTCGCGGGCACCAGTCGAGGACGGCCGGTGCCGCGCAGCAGCGTGCGACCGGTGCGGGTGCGGTCCAGGACGATGCGCGCCGCGAGCCGCCGGGCGCGGGCCCGCAGGGCCTCGTCGGTGGCGGTAGTCAGCTCGGCCAGCAGGGCGAGCGCGGCGTCGGGGTCGTCCTCGAGCTGACGCGCGAGCACGTCCTCGTCCAGCTGCCCGACCTGTGGCGACAGCTCGGCGAAGGCCGGGTTCTTGGCGAGCTGCGACCGCGAGGTCGTGCGCCCGTCCGGCCGGGCGTGCCGGCGCTGCTGCTGGTTGCCCGCCGGTGGCGGGCTCAGGCTTCCCCCGGCGGGGCGTCTCCCGTCTTGTCGTCGGCGGCTGCGGGCTCGCGGCCGAACACGCCCTCGTAGAGCTCGCGGACCACCTGCTCGGCCGTGCGCGTGCAGGATTCGAGCAGCCGCACCCGTCCGGACAGCGACACGAGCGCGGCGTCGAGTCCGACGTGCCAATCGGTGGCCGGTACGCCGCGACTGACGCCGAGCCTTGCTGCGATGCCGACAAGATCGATGGCGCCGCGCACCGACGACCCGACCCGGATGTCCGCATGCGCCCGGGTCCGGCGGACGAGCTCGACGACCTGATCGCGCCATTCCGGGTCAACGGCGTCGTCACGTTCGCGCAGCGCAACGATGCTGGCCTCAGTGGCTGCGGACTGGTAGTCCATCGCGATGCGGCAGGTCCGGTCGTACACCGCGGCCGAGATGCGTGCCGTGCCCACCGCGTCGAACGGGTTCATCGCCGCGACGAGGCGGAACCCCGGCTCGGCCTTGATCACCCCGAGCCGGGGGACCGCGAGTTCGCCCTCGGACATCACGGTGATGAGGACATTGAGCGTCTCCTCCGGGACCCGGTTGATCTCCTCGACGTAGAGCAACCCGCCCGTGCGTAGTGCGTCGACGAGCGGGCCGTCCACGAAGATGTCGGGCACGTAACCCTTGGCCAGCACCTGGGCCGGGTCGAAGTGCCCGACCAGCCGGGCCGGCGTCAGCTCGGCGTTGCCTTCGACGAGGAAGAACGGAACGTCGCGACCGCCGGCCACCGCCCGCAACAGCGTGGACTTACCGGTGCCCGGTGGCCCCTCGAGCACCACGTGGGCGCCGGCGTCCAGCGCGGCGCGCAGGAGCTCGTCCTCACCTTCGCGTCCTAAGACCGTTCCAGCGCCGCTCACGCTCAGCGACACTCCTCTCCCCCGCTCGCTCCGCGCGGGGGGATCATCGCGACGCTTCCTCGCTCCGCTCGGACGATGTTCCTTGTTCGCTCCGCAAGCGTCGCTCAGCCCGCATGATCATGCACGACGATGCCGCGAATGTTCTTGCCGTTGAGCAGGTCGTCATAGCCCTCATTGACCTGCTCGAGGGTGTACGTGCGGGTGATGATCTCGTCCAGCTTGAGGTCGCCGCTCTGGTAAAGCCCGAGGATCTTCGGGATGTCGGTCGTCGGGTTGCAGTCGCCGAACAGGCTGCCCTTGAGCGACTTGCGGAACAGCGTCATGACCGAGCCGGACAGCTCGATCGTCTGCTCCTCGATCTTGTTCAGACCGGTGAGCACGACGGTGCCGCCCTTGCCGATGGCGTTGAAGCCGCCCGAGACGATCTCCGACGTCATGAGGCCGGGCGTGAGGATGGCG
The DNA here is from genome assembly GCF_964244045.1 of uncultured Jatrophihabitans sp. Lineage (NCBI taxonomy): Bacteria > Bacillati > Actinomycetota > Actinomycetes > Jatrophihabitantales > Jatrophihabitantaceae > Jatrophihabitans > uncultured Jatrophihabitans sp. The sequence goes on from NZ_CAXTHK010000003.1 coordinate 105,674, forward strand.
CTGTCGGCCATCTGCCCGCGCGTCATGTCGGTGATGGCGGCCATCGCCTCGTCGGTGCTGGCGAAGGTGTGCGTAGCGCCGAGCTCCATCGCCTTCTCGCGCTTGTTCTCCAGCGGGTCCACGGCGATGACGTTCTTGGCACCGGCGTACCGCGCACCCTGCACCGCGTTGATGCCGATGCCGCCGATGCCGACAACGACCACGGTGTCGCCAGGCTTCACGTCGGCCGTGTTGACCGCCGCGCCCCAGCCGGTGGGCACACCGCAACCGACGAGGACAGCCTTGTCGAGCGGCAGGTCGTCGTCGACCTTGACCACCGAGTTCTGGTGGATCGTCCCCCACTGGCTGAACGTGCCGAGCATGCACATCGCGCCGTAGTCGCCCTTGGCGCCCTTGTACGGGAAGTGCTCGCCGGGCAGGTAGCCCTCGAGGATGGTGGCGCCCATGTCGCAGATCGACTGGCGGCCGGTGGCGCAGTAGCGGCACGTGCCGCAGTTGGGGATGAAGGAGCAGACGACGTGGTCGCCCACCTTGACCCGCGTGACGCCGGGGCCGACCTCCTCGATGATGCCGGCGCCCTCGTGGCCGAGCACCATGGGCAGCCGCGCCTCGAGGTCGCCGTGCGCAACGTGGACGTCGGAGTGGCACAGGCCGGCGTAGGTGTAGCGGATCAACACCTCACCGTCGCGCGGGCCGTCGAGGTCGAGCTCCTCGATCTCGATCGGCTTGCCCGGTTCGAAGACGACTGCGGCCTTGGTCTTCATCGACACTCCTCGGCGTTGTCACGCCGGCGGCGGGCCCGATCCACGGTGAACCGACCTCAACAATCACGCCGAACGTCACTCGTGTGTAGCAGGTTCGGCACGCGGCCGAAAGGCTTGCGCGGAGTGGCGGGCCGTATGCAGGTCCGGTTCTGCAGTTGTGTCAGTGGGTCGTCCTAGCGTGCGGAGCATGACGAATCTGGTGCTTCGCGAACTACCCGAATCCCTGCGGCGCGAGCTGCAGCAGGCCCAGCTGACGACACCGCAAGACTCTGCTCACCGCGAGATAGCGCTCGAGGCGGGTGGGCCGCTCATGCGCGCGCTGTTCCGGGCCGAGGCCGAACTGCTGGTCGCCGACGCCTTGGCCATGGAGTCCGGCACGTGGGTCCCGCGCGAGCCCGACGAGCGCCGCCACGACGCGCTGCTGCTGGTGCTGCAGCGGCTGCGCTACCTCAGCGAGGCGGCATGAGTCAGCCGAGCAAGGACGCGCGCATCGCGGCGGTGTCCTCGTCCGTCCAGCCCTGCGAGGCCAGCCACGCCTGGGTGCCGCCGTAGGTCGCGTCAAGGCCCTCGAACAGGGCGGTGATCGTCTCGGCCTTCGGCTTGTGCCGGTCGAGGTCGGCGACGGGGTCGATGTCGCCGGCATAGGTGCGACGCTGGGCGAGTCGGGCGAAGATCCGCGGCACCCGCTCGGCGCTCAGGGCGTAATCGGCGGCGATGAGGTCGCGGTCGACACCGACGAGGTCGAGGGCCAGTGCGACGACGGTCCCGGTGCGGTCCTTGCCTGCGGCGCAGTGCACGATCGTCGCGCCGTCGCCGTCGGCGATCAACCGCAGGGCGGCGACGATCGAGTCGGCGCGCTCGGACAGGTATCGCAGGTACACGGCAGAGGCGCCCTGCCGCCGTTCGGCCTCGCTGAGTTCGGCGTCGCGGGCCTGCCACGGCAGGACCACCGGCGCATCGTCGTCCTCAGCGGCCGCGGCGTCGGTGTGCTCGCCGGCCTCGGGCAGCAGCGACAGGTGGGTGATCTCGACGTCAGGCTCGCGTGTCATCGGCCCGGGGCCCTCGCTGGCCACCTCGACGCCGCTGCGCAGGTCGGCGACCTTGCGCACCCCGACGACGTCGACCAGCAGGCGGACGTCCGACTCACTGAGCAGCTGCAGGTTGTCCGAGCGGATCAGCCGGCCGGGCCGTGTCCGGCCGCCGTCGGCGGTGGGCAGGCCGCCCAGGTCGCGGACGTTGTCGGCGCCCTGAAGTTCGATCCAGAGCGGCTGCAAGGCAGTCATGTTTCGAGCCTAGCCAGGCGGCGCGACGGCATGGTTCACGGATCCGAAACGGTGCTGGAATAACGTGCGGCGACATGAGGCTGTCCGAGCACGAGCAGGAACGGTTGATGATCAGCTACGCCGCCGACATCGCCCAGCGCCGGCGAGATCGCGGCCTGCGACTCAACTATCCCGAGGCCGTCGCCATCATCACCTCGTTCGTCCTCGAGGGAGCACGGGACGGACGCAACGTCGCCGACCTCATGTCTGCCGGGCGCTCCGTGCTCACCCGCGACGACGTCATGGACGGCGTACCCGAGATGATCGAGTCCGTTCAGGTCGAGGCCACCTTCCCGGACGGCACCAAGCTGGTCACCGTCCACGGACCAATCGCATGACCCCGGGTGAAGTCGTGACGCCGGACGAGTCAATCGTCTTGAACGCCGGTCGCGAGCCCTTAGCGATGGTCATCGAGAACACCGGCGACCGCCCCGTCCAGGTGGGCTCGCACTATGCCATCGCGTGGGCCAACCCCGCGCTGTCTTTCGACCGCGCCGCCGCGCGCGGCATGCGCCTTGACATACCCGCAGGTACGTCGGTGCGCTTCGAGCCCGGGTTGTCGATGGACGTCGCGCTGGTGCCGCTCGCCGGTGCGGGCATCGTGCGCGGGCTCCGAGGTGAAGAGCGCGCCGATGGCTGAGATCTCCCGCGCCCGCTATGCCGCGCTGTACGGACCGACGGTTGGCGACCGCGTACGCCTGGCCGACACCGACTTGCTGATCGAGGTCACCGAGGACCGCGCCGGTGGCCCGGGCCGGGCCGGTGAGGAGGCTGTGTTCGGCGGCGGCAAAGTGATCCGTGAGTCGATGGGCCAGTCCATCGCTACCCGCGCCGAAGGCACCCCGGACCTCGTCATCACCGGCGTCGTCGTGCTCGACCACTGGGGCGTCATCAAGGCCGACGTCGGCATTCGCGACGGCCGGATCGTGGGGCTCGGTAAGGCCGGTAACCCGGACACGATGGACGGCGTTTCACCTGAACTCGTCATCGGCCCGTCGACGGAGATCCTGGCCGGCAACGGGATGATCCTGACCGCCGGCGGCGTCGACAGCCATGTGCACATGATCGCGCCGCAGCAGATCCCGGTGGCGCTGGCCGCCGGCATCACGACCCTGATCGGTGGCGGCACCGGTCCGGCCGACGGCACCAAGGCCACGACCGTCACGCCCGGTTCGTTCTGGCTCGACGCGATGCTGCGGGCAACCACGGCCTGGCCGGTGAACGTCGTCCTGCTCGGTAAGGGCAACACGGTCTCCGAAGAGGGTCTGTGGGAGCAGCTGCGCGCCGGCGCCGGCGGGTTCAAGCTGCACGAGGACTGGGGCACCACTCCCGCGGCGATCGATGCGTGCCTGTCGGTCGGGGTCGCGGCCGGCGTGCAGACGGCCATCCACACCGACACCCTGAACGAGGCCGGCTACCTGGAGTCAACGCTCGCCGCGATCGGCGGACGGCCGATCCACACGTACCACACCGAGGGGGCCGGAGGCGGGCACGCGCCGGACATCATCCGCATCGCCGCGTACGCGAACGTGTTGCCGTCGTCGACGAACCCGACCCGCCCGCACACCGTCAACACCCTCGACGAGCACCTCGACATGCTGATGGTCTGCCACCACCTCAAGCCGTCGATCCCCGAGGACCTCGCGTTCGCCGAGTCGCGCATCCGGCCGTCGACGATGGCGGCCGAGGACGTGCTGCACGACCTGGGCGCGATCTCCATGATCGGCTCGGACAGCCAGGCCATGGGCCGGATCGGCGAGACGATCATCCGCACCTGGCAGACCGCACACACCATGAAGCGTCGACGCGGCTCGCTGCCAGGCGAGTCGATGTCACCGGGCGGGGGCGCCGACAACATGAGAGCCCGGCGCTACGTCGCGAAGTACACGATCGCCCCGGCCGTCACCCACGGGTTGGCGTCCGAGATCGGGTCGGTCGAGGTCGGCAAGCTGGCCGACCTCGTGCTGTGGGAGCCGGCGTTCTTCGGGGTCCGTCCGCACGTCGTGCTGAAGTCCGGCGTCATCGCCTGGGGCAACATGGGCGACGCCAACGCCTCGATCCCCACGCCGCAGCCGCAGCTGCCGCGGCCGATGTTCGGCGCATTCGGCTCACTGCCCGCGCTGCTCGGCCGCTCCTTCGTCGCGCCCGCCGCGCTCGAGGCCGGGCTCGGCGAGCGGTGGGAGTCCGACCGGCCGCTCGTCGCGATCGACGACGTGTCCGGGCTGACGAAGGCCGACCTGCCCGAGAACGACGCACTGCCCACCATCGACGTCGACAGCGAGACCTTCGCGGTGCACGTCGACGGCGAGCTCATCGAGCAGCAGCCGGCCACCGAGCTGCCCATGGCCCAGCGCTACTTCCTGTTCTGATGCCTCCGATGCCCTCCCACCACCGCGTGGCAACCCCGCCCACCCCGTTGAGTGTCGGGTTACGCGTCGAGTGTCGAGTTGTAAGTCGACACTCGACGGCTAACCCGACACTCAACCGGTGCGGGACGGGGGGACGGGATTGAACGCGCTCCTGCTGCTGCTGCTCGACTCGCGCTCACCGGCCGGTGGCCACAACCATTCGGCCGGTGTGGAGGCCGCGATCGAAGCCGGGTTCGTGCGCGGCGTGGGGGACGTGGAGGCGTTCTGCCGCACCCGGCTGCATACATCGGGACGCGTCAACGCCGCGTTCGCCGCCGCGGCCTGCCACCTCGCGATCGACGGACGGGACGGGTGGGACGAGCTGGACGCCGAGTTCGATGCCCGCACGCCGTCCGCGGCGACCCGGGCGGCAAGCCGGCAGCTCGGCCGTGGCCTCATGCGCCTGGTCCGCGCGTCACTGCCGGACTTCGCCGCGCCGTGGCCAACGACCACGCCCCATCACCCGCTCGTCCTCGGCGCCGCAGTGGCCGCGGCCGGCGGCGACCCGGAACTCGCCGCGCGCGCCGCCGCTCTCGCCGCGGCCAGCGTCCCGGCGAGCGGAGCGGTCCGGCTGCTGGGCCTCGATCCGTTCGCCGCGCACAGCGTGCTGGCCCGGCTCGCACCGGACATCGACGCGCTCGCTGCCGACGTAACGCACCACCCAGCGCTGCCCACCGAAAGCGCCCCCGCCCTCGACCTGCTCGCTGACTTCCATCTCACCGCGGAGGTGCGTCTCTTTGCGTCCTGACTGGCTCCGGCCGCCCCACCACAACACCACCAGCGGCGACCACGATCATGATCACGACCACCCCGGTGGCGCGCCCACCGGCGCCCGGGCACCGCGCATCGGCATCGGCGGACCGGTAGGCAGCGGCAAGACCGCGCTCGTCGCCGCCCTCTGCCGTGCGCTGAGCAGCGAGCTGACGATCGGCGTCGTCACCAACGACATCTACACCACCGAGGACGCCGACTTCCTGCGTCGCGCGGGCGTGCTGCCCGACGAGCGGATCCGCGCGGTGCAGACCGGTGCCTGCCCGCACACCGCGATCCGCGACGACATCACCCCGAACCTCGACGCCGTCGAGCAGCTCGAGGCCGATCACCCCGACCTCGATCTCGTCCTCGTCGAGAGCGGCGGCGACAACCTGACCGCGACGTTCTCCTACGGTCTGGTGCATCGGCAGATCTTCGTCATCGACGTCGCCGGCGGCGACAAGGTGCCGCGTAAGGGCGGCCCCGGCATCACCCGCAGCGACCTGTTGGTGATCAACAAGACCGACCTCGCCCCGCTGGTGCACGCCGACCTCGAGGTCATGCGCCGCGACGCGGCGGCGGCCCGCGGCACCCGACCGACATTGTTCACCAGCCTGGCCGAGGACCCGGCCGCGACTTACGTCGCCGAATGGGTGCGCGGAGTGCGGGCCGTCCTGACACCGGCGTGAAGGCGCACACCCGTGCCGTCGTCCATCCCGGCGGTCGGCTCGGCGAGCTGCACTGCACCCCGCCGCTCACTGTGCGCCGGGTGCGCGCCGACCGGAGCGACGAGTGCGCGCTCTGCCTCGTCGGCAGCGCCGCCGGGCCCCTGGCCGGCGACGAGCTGATCGCCGAGCTGACCGTCGAACAAGGCGCGCGGGCCACACTCACCGCCACCGGAGCCTCCATCGCCCAGGGCCGCGGCGGCCCGGCGGCCAGCATGGCGTGGCACCTCAACATCGGCGCGGGCGCGCACCTGACGGCCGACCCGGGGCCGCTGATCGTCTGCGAGGGCAGCCGGGTCGACGTCGAGATCGCCATCAGCCTGGCGGCCGACAGCCACCTCGAGTGGCGCGAGCTCGTCGTCCTGGGCCGCAGCACCGACGTCACGCCAGGAGCCGCCACGATCGGCTGGGACGTCACCCGCGCCGGCCGACCTCTGCTCCGGCAGAGCGTCGACCTCACCGGCCCGGACTGGGCGCACCTCATCGCAGGGCACCGCGTGCTGGCCACCGCCCTGCTCACCGGCCCGGACGTCGCCGCCCGCACCGTCGTGCACTCCCGGACATCCGTCGCCCAACAGCTCGACGAGCACACCGTCCTGCTCACCGTCCTGGGCGACAGCGCCGCCGAGGTCACCCGCAATCTCACCGCGCTGCGCGCGGCGTCCTGAGTGCACCAGTCCGAGGGCCGCACTCAGCCGCGGTCGGGCAAGATCCGGACTCACCCGACGAGAGGCGCGCCCATGTCCAGCACGTCCGCAGTGTCCGGCAAGCCCAGGCACCCGGCATACGTCGCAGTCGCCGAGAAGCGAGCCGCAGACGTGCAGCTCAAGGTCGCCGACGGGATCACCCGCTTCGCCGGGTCGATGATGTTCGTCTACGTCCACGTCGTGATCTTCGCGGTCTGGATGCTGGTGTTCGAGAAGAGCCCGTGGCCGACGCTGACGCTGGTGGTCTCCCTCGAGGCGATCTTCCTGTCCACGTTCGTCATGATCGGGCAGAACCGGCAGGCCAGCTTCCAGCAGGCCAAGGCCGACCACGACTTCACGGCGAACGAGCAGGAGTTACACACCAACACCGAGTTGACGCAGCAGATCCACGTGTTGACGCAGGAGCTGCATCGTCAGCTCTGCAAGCCCGCCACCCCGCAGGGCTGATCAGTTCCAGGCTAGGCCTTCGGGGCCGGCGTCGTCGGCGAGGACCGTCCCCTCGATCAGGCCGTACGGACGGTCGGCGGCGTAGTACACCTCGCTGTCGTTCGTCAGGCCGAACGGGTCGAGGTCAACGAGGAAGTGGTGCTTGTTCGGCATTGCGAGGCGCACCTCGCAGATGTCCGGGATGCTCTCGATGATCCGCGTGCCGATCGCATAGAGCGTCTGCTGCAGCGAGTAGCTGTAGGTCTCGGCGAAGGTGGACAGCAGCGCCGCCTTGGCCTCCGCGAACGCGTCGGCCCAGTCCACGTCCACCGAACGGTAGCGCCACGACGCCTCGACGGACGTGGCCAGCATGCGGTCCTTCGTCTCCGCCAACGTTGTGTACTCGTCACGCGGGAAGCCGTGGAACTCGCTGTTCGTCGTGTTCAGGACGGTGAGGTCGCGCAGGCCGGACACCACACTGATCCCGGCCGTCTCGTCGTGGATCACCGTCGTGGTGCGCACGTAGTCACCGCTGCGGTGGAAGGAGTTGGGCTGGGCCTCGATGCGCGTCCAGCCGTACTGCTCGATCGCGACGCGGGCGCGGGTGATCGGCCCCTGCGTGGCGACGAAGTGTTCGGCCAGCGCCAGCCCCAGGCGTTCAGGCTCGACGTGCCCGAGCTTCTTGCTGAACGCATAGACGGTGTTCTTCTGGGTGTCGGTGGCGAGCACGTTCGTGTTGTCGCCGGTGAGGTAGCAGCCCGCGACGTCACCGGACAGGCTGCTCGAGACGTTGCGGTCGGTGATCACGTCACCACCGTCGACCGCCGCGCCCCTGTCCACGTGCACGACTCGGACCTCGGCCTTGCCGTAGCGGTTTGCTCCTAGCTGCACCATGTCTGCTCCCCGCGAAAGATGCTCATCAGGTAAACAAGGGGGTGTTTCCACCACCCGTCCGCCGCTGTGGCCATCATGTTTCCAGCAGCTCGCCGGCCCGTGGAAACTGAACCGAAATCTATCGTGGCGACCATCGGCGGATCATGGATCTGAACACGGTCGAGACCTACCGGGTCGCGCACTCCCGCGCCGAGCTCGTCCTGGCGCCGGGCGAGCGGGTGGTCGCCGGTGGCACGTGGCTGTTCTCCGAGCCCGCTGAGCCCGCAGCCGAGCACACGGGGTTGGTGGACCTGACCGCGATGGGCTGGCCGGCGCTGGAGTACTCCGACGCAGGCCTGCGGATCGGTGCGACCTGCACCATCGCCGAGCTGGCCGACATCCCGCGCCGCGAGGGCTGGGCGGCACATCCGCTCTTCGCGCAGTGCGCCAACGCGCTGCTGGCGTCCTGGAAGATCTGGAACGTTGCGACGGTCGGGGGGAACGTCTGCCGCTCCTACGCCGCGGCCGGCATGGTCTCGCTCTGCGTCGCGCTCGACGGGGTCGCCGAGGTGTGGACGCCCGACGGAGGCGGCTATCGCGTCCCGGTGGCCGATCTCGTCACCGGCAACGGCACCAACAACCTCGCACCCGGTGAGGTCCTGCGGGCGCTCGAGTTGCCGGCCCATGCGCTGCGCGCGCGCACCGCATTCCGCAAGATCGCGCTGGCGGCGCTCGGTCGGTCGGGGGCCGTGCTGACCGGGCGGGTGGACGAGGACGGTTCGGCCGTCTTCACGATCACCGCAGCGACGGCCTGGCCGACGGTGCTGCGCTACCCATCGGTGCCCGACGCGGCGACCCTGCGGGCCGCTGTCGACGCGGCCGACGGGTATTACGACGATGCGCTCGGTGTCGCAGACTGGCGCCGGGCCGTCAGCGGCGTACTGCTCGAGGAGATCCGCGTGGAGCTGATCAGCCCATGAAGTTCAGGGTCAACGGCGACGAGCTCGACAGCGATCCTCGCAGCGGCCAGTGCTTGCGCACGTTCCTGCGCGACCACGCGCACTTCGAGGTCAAGAAGGGCTGCGACGCCGGCGACTGCGGCGCCTGCTCGGTCCTCGTCGACGGCACGGCGGTGCACTCCTGCGTCTACCCGGCGCAACGCATCGAGGGACGCAGCGTCACCACGGTCGCCGGGCTCGGGACCGTCGACGACCTGCACCCCATGCAGCAGGCCTTCGTCGACAACTTCGGTTTCCAGTGCGGTTTCTGCACGGCGGGCATGATCGTCACGTCGTCGACCCTGAAGCCCGAGCAGCTCGACGACCTGCCGCGCGTGATGAAGGGCAACCTCTGTCGCTGCACGGGCTACCGCGCGATCCGGCAGGCCATCACGCAGGGCGTCACCGACAACGCAGCGGGTCAGACGTACGCCCCGGTCACTGCCGACGCCCACGACGAGCCGTCCGTGGGCCGCTCGGTGCACCCGCTGGCCGCCCGGCAGGTCGTCACCGGGACCGAGCCCTACACCTTCGACGTGGATGTGCCCGGCCTGCTGCACCTGCGCGTCCTGGGGGCGCCGCACGCGCACGCCCGGATCACCGACATCGACGTGACCGAGGCGCAGGCCGTCCCCGGGGTGCGGCTCGTCCTCACCCACGCCGACGTGCCCGACCTCCGCTTCTCGACCGGGCGGCACGAAAACCGCCTCGACGACCCCGACGACACCCGCATCCTCGACGACGTCGTGCGCTTCCGAGGCCAGCGGGTCGCCGCTGTGGTGGCCGACAGCGTGGGCGCGGCCGAACAGGCCTGCCGGTTGATCCGGATCGACTACGAGCCACTGCCAGCCGTCTTCGACCCCTCGGCCGCGCGCCGGCCCGGCGCGCCGCTGCTGCACCCCGACCGCACGCCCGCCGACCGGGTCGCCGAGGCCGGGCGCAACGTGATCGCCTCGCTGCACGAGGGCATCGGCGGCGACGTCGATGAAGCGCTTGCCGACAGCGAGGTCACCGTCGACGGCGTATGGCAGACCCAGCGGGTGTCGCATGCCCAGCTCGAGACGCACGGCTCGATCGGCTGGGTCGACGACGACGGGCGGCTGGTGCTGCGGACGAGCACCCAGGTGCCGTTCCTGGTCCGCGACGAGCTGTGTCGCCTGCTCGACCTCCCAGCCGATCGGGTGCGGGTGTTCAGCAAGCGGGTCGGCGGCGGCTTCGGCGGCAAGCAGGAGATCCTGACCGAGGACCTCGTCGCGCTGGCCGTCCTGCGGCTGCAGCAACCCGTCGCCTGGGAACTGAGCCGGGCCGAGGAGTTCAGCCGGACCACCGTGCGGCACCCGATGCGGGTGGCCGTCTCGCTCGGCGCCCGCCGCGACGGCGTCCTCACCGCGCTGAAGGTCGACGTGCTCAGCGACACCGGCGCGTACGGCAACCACTCGATCGGCGTCATGTTCCACTCCTGCGCGGAATCGATCAGCGTCTACAATTGCCCGGTCAAGCGGGTCGACGCCGAAGCCGTCTACACGAACAACGTCCCCTCCGGCGCCTTCCGCGGCTACGGCCTGGGCCAGGTGATCCTCGGCGTCGAGTCGGCCATGGACGAGCTCGCCATACGTCTTGGTATGGATCCGTTCGAGCTACGACGCCTCAACGCCGTCCGCGACGGCGACCCCATGCTCACCGTGCACCCCGAACCGGAGGAGGACCTGATCTGGGGCAGCTACGGCCTCGACCAGTGCCTCGACCTCGCGCAGGACGCGCTCCGCCGCGGCAACGGGGTCGAACCACCGTCCGGCGATCACTGGCAGGTGGGCGAGGGCATGGCAGTTGCCATGATCGCGACAATGGCGCCGCGCGGGCACGTGGCCAAGACGACGGTGACGCTGCGCCCCGACGGCACGTACCTGCTCGGCGTCGGCACCAGCGAGTTCGGCAACGGCACCACCACCGTGCACGCGCAGATCGCCTCGACGGTCCTGGGCACCGGCGTCGACCGCGTCGAGCTGCACAACTCCGACACCGACGGCACGCAGTACGACACCGGCGCGTTCGCCTCGGCCGGCACAACGGTGGCGGGCAAGGCGCTGCACGCCGCGGCGCTGGCCCTGCGCACGATGGTGCTGGGAACGGCCGCCGCGCTCGGGCAGGCCGAGGTGTCGACGTGCCGGCTGACCCGCCACGGCGTCGTCGCGGGCGACACCCTGCTCGAGTTCGCCGACATCGTGGCCGCCGCTCCGTTTGCACACCGCACCGCCGACGGGCTCACCGCGAACGGCGACGAGTACGGCGCGATGCGCTCGATCGCCTTCAACGTGCACGCCGTCCGGGTGGCCGTCGACGTCCGCACCGGTGAGGTGCGCATCCTGCAGTCGGTGCAGTCCGCCGACGCCGGGACGGTCCTGAACCCCGAGCAGTGCCGGGGGCAGGTCGAGGGCGGCGTCGCGCAGGCGATCGGCAGCGCGCTCTACGAGGAGGTGCTGGTCGCCGACGACGGGCGGATCGAGCAGGTGTTCCGCACCTACCGCGTACCGCAGCTGGCGGACGTCCCCGAGACCGAGGTGTACTTCGCCGATACCAGCGACGAGCTCGGACCGTTCGGCGCCAAGTCGATGAGTGAGAGCCCCTACAACCCCGTCGCGGCCGCCATCGGCAACGCGATCCGCCGCGCCGTCGGCGTGCGGCCCTACGAGACGCCGTTCTCGCGGGATCGCGTGTGGCGCATGCTGCAGTGAGTCTTTACCGTGCGACCGTCGTCGACGTTCCTGGTGATCCGTTCAGTGACAACCCGGCCGCCGCACTGGCATCCGAACAGGATGGCGGTTTGCTCGTCGACAACGCCGGCGTGATCGTCGAGCGGGGTCCCTTCGCCGCACTGCACGCGGCGCATCCTGACGAGCCGGTCACCGACCTGCGCGGCGGCCTGCTCATGCCGGGTTTCGTCGACACGCACGTGCACTACCCGCAGCTGCGGGCCATCGGCGGCCTCGGGATGCCGCTGCTCGACTGGCTCGAGCAGTGCGCGCTGCCCGAGGAGAGCCGGCTCGCCGACCCGTTCTACGCCGATGCGGTGGCGGCCGAGTTCGTGGACGGGCTGGTCAGCGCCGGAACCACGTCCGCGCTCGTCTTCGGCTCGCACTTCGCGACGGCGATGGACATCCTGTTCGAACGCGCCGACCGCAGCGGCCTGAACATCACGGCCGGTCTGGTGCTCAGCGATCGGCTGCTTCGTCCCGACCTGCTCTCGGGTCCGGAACGCTGCCTGGCCCAGAGCCAGGCTCTGATCGAGCGCTGGCACGGCCACGATCGGTTGCGGTACGCAGTGACGCCGCGCTTCGCGCTGTCGTCGTCAGAGTCGATCATGGACGTCTGCGCCGAACTGCTCGCCGACGACGTCTGGTTCACCACGCACGTCAACGAGAACCAGGTCGAGGTGGCGACGGTCGCCGGCTTGTTCCCTGACGCCGACCACTACCTCGACACGTATCACCGGCACGGGCTGGTCACGTCGCGGTCGGTCTTTGCGCACAACGTGCACGCCCGCGACGACGAGCTCGAGCTGCTTGGCGGGCTCGGGGCCTGGGTAGCGCACTGCCCGACGAGCAATGCGGCGCTCGGCAGCGGGCTGTTCCCGCTCGCGCGGCACGTCCAGCATGGTGTCGGGGTGGCGTTGGGCTCGGACGTGGGGGCCGGGACGGGTCTATTCATCGGGAAGGAGGCGCTGCAGGCCTACTTCCTGCAGCGCCTCCTCGGGCCGGACGGCTACCCGCTCACCCCCGTCCACCTGCTCTACCTCGCCACGCGCGCAGGCGCGAAGGCCCTCGGCCTGGACGATCGCGTCGGCGACTTCACCCCGGGCAAGGAGTTCGACGCCGTCCTCATCCGTCCCCCGGCCGGGAGCACGCTGGCCGTGAATCTGGCCCACGCCACGGACACGGTCGACGCGCTGGCTCGGGTGTTTGCGTTGGCCACGCCCGCTGACATCGAGCAGGTCTGGTCGTGTGGCCGGCCGTTGCTGGCAGGCTGACGCTCAACCCACCGGCACCCGCGTGGCGCTGTTCGTCGTGGTGCCGTTGCCGAGCTGCCCGTACGAGTTCGAACCCCACGCCCAGGTGCTGGTCGTCGACCGCACCGCAAGGGAGTGATAGCTACCGGTGCCGAGGTCGACGACCTTGGTCAGGTTGAGCACGCTGACCGGCGTGGCGCTGTTGGCCGCACCGCCGTTGCCGAGCTGGCCGTAACTGTTGTACCCCCAGCACTGTTCGACGCCGCGGGTGATCGCGCACGCGTGGTAACCCCCCACAGCGATCTTGCTGACACCGCTCAGTCCGGAGACCCGCACCGGGCGAGACGTCAAGGTGGTGGTGCCGTTGCCCAGCTCGCCGTAGCCGTTGTATCCCCAGCAGTAGACCGAGCCGGCCGGGTAGGTGACGCAGGACGAGTAGTCCCCGCTGGAGATCGATACCGCGTGGGTCAGCGACGCCGTCCGCACCGGGGAGAGCTCCTGCGTCGTCGTGCCGTCGCCGAGCTGGTGGTAGCTGTTGTCGCCCGTGCAGTAGACCGAGCCGGTTGCGCGCACAGCGCAGGTGAAACCGTAACCGCCGTCGACGTCGACCACCCGCGTGAGGCCGGGCACCGTGCGGGGCACGGTGCTGATGGCAGTCGTACCGAGTCCCAGCTGGCCGTAACCGTTGTAACCCCAGCACTTGACCCTGTTGCCCACGACGAGCGCGCACGAGTGATAGGCCCCGACCGACACGGACAGCGCCCGGCCGAGGCCGACGACGCCGACCGGCGTGGAGCTGTTGGTCGTGGTGCCGTTACCGAGCTGGCCGAGCGCGTTGTACCCCCAGCAGCTGACAGCGCCGGACGCGGACAGCGCGCAGGAATGGTAGTTGCCGGTGGCCACCGACACGATGCGCGTCAGGTTCCCGGCCCGGACCGGGCCCGTGTTGTTCGTCGTCGTCCCGTCACCGAGCTCGCCGTAGTAGTTGTATCCCCAGCACCGGACGGTCGCCGTGGTGGTGACCTGGCAGGAGTGGCCGTAGCCGCCGGCGATGGTGTGGATGACCTGGTAGTAGAAGTAGTCGGCAGTGGTGACGGCCGAGGCACCCGCGCCCGTACCGACCCGTACGTTGACCAGCGCGGCGCTGTGCGCCGGAGCGGTGACGACGAGCTTCCTGCTCGACGCGACGCTCACGTGCGTGCCCTTGACCCCACCGAAGGTGACGGCACGGACGTGGCTGAAGTGGCTGCCTCGTACCGTCACCTGCACACCGCCGGTGGTCGAGGCGTGAGTCGTCGACACCGACGTCACAGTTGGTTTGGGCTGGTGTCTGGCTTTGGCGTTCGCCGCGGTCGGGAACGCGAGCGTGACGGCGGCACCTGCGGCCATACAGGTGGCCAGGACTGCCGCCTTGCGGAGCGTTGTTGTGTGCATGGTTCCCCCAAGAGGATCGACGGCGCCCACCGGACGGGGCGTCATGAGGGAAGAATGGCGCTTTGTTCTAGCTAAATACATAGCCAACGGCCAGGGTTCAGGCTTCGGTAATACGCCGACTCGCCGCTGCGGCCCGGGACGCGAGCTGGCTCGCGTCTGCTGTCTGCAAGGTTCCCCCGCCCACGACCTGACGGCCGCCGACGAACAGGTGCTCGAGCGCAGGTGCGCCGAAGACGAGGGTGGTGACGGGGTCGGCGATGCCCGCGCCGGGCAGGTCGTGTACCCGCCATAGCGCGAGATCGGCCTGCTTGCCCACCTCGATCGAGCCCAGCTCGGCGTCCCGGCCGAGGCAGCGGGCGCCGCCCATGGTGGCCATCCGCAACGCCTCGCGGGCCGACAGCGCCTGCGGACCGCCGCGGTAGCGCGCGGCCAGCATGGCCTGGTGCAGCTCGCCGACCATCCGGCCCGATTCGTTGGACGCTGAGCCGTCGACGCCCAGCCCGACCGGCGCGCCGGCGTCGAGCAGGGCGCGAATCGGGGCGATGCCCGAGCCGAGTCGCCCGTTGGACGTCGGGCAGTGGGCGACACCGGTGCCGGTGGCCGCGAAGCGGGCGACCGCGTCGTCCGAGAGGTGGACGCAGTGCGCCATCCACACGTCGTCACCGAGCCAGCCGAGCTCCTCGGCGTACTGCGTCGGGGTGCGGCCGAACGTCTCGAGGCAGAAGGCCTCCTCGTCCTGCGTTTCGGCCAGGTGGGTGTGCAGCCGGACGCCTTTCTCGCGGGCGAGTGCGGCGCTGTCGCGCATCAGGTCGGCGGTGACCGAGAACGGCGAGCAGGGCGCGAGCGCGATGCGGGTCATCGCGTCCGGGGCGGGGTCGTGCCAGCGGTCGATCGCGTCGGCACTGGCGGCCAGGATCGCGTCATGACCTTCGACCACCTCATCGGGCGGCAGCCCGCCGTCGGACTCACCGAGGTTCATCGACCCGCGGGTGGGGTGGAAGCGCAGGCCGATCGACTGCGCGGCGTGGATCTCGGCCTCCAGCAGGTCGCCGCCGCCGTGCGGGAACACACTGCTCTTCGGGAAGACACTGCTCTTCGGAAAGACATAGTGGTGATCCATCGACGTCGTGCAGCCGGTGAGCGCCATCCAGGCCAGGTTGGCCGCGGCCGCGTCATGCACGAGGTCCGCGTCGAGGCGCGCCCAGATCGGGTAGAGCGTGGTCAGCCAGCCGAACAGCGTGTCGTCGGTGGCGTAGCCGCGGGTGATCCACTGGTAGAGGTGGTGGTGGCTGTTGACGAAACCGGGCGTCGCGAGCAGCCCAGAAGCGTCGATCCGGTCGGCGTCGCCGGCGTACCGGCCCGCGCCGACGACGGAGATCACGCCGTCCTCGATCACAACATACCCATCGGTATGTTCCGTGCCTGCTGCGTCCACGGTCGCGACGTGGCAACCCTCGAGCACGGTGATCACGCCCGCCACCCTGCATGCGTCGGGTTACCGGATCGTTTCCCGATCGTCATGAGCCCCGGTACGTCGAGTACGCGAACGGGCTCAGGAGCAGCGGGACGTGCAGGTGGGCGTCGGGATCGGTGACACGGAACGTGACCGTCACCTCGGGGTAGAAGAAGCTGTCCTGGCCGTTGGCGGTGTAGTAACCCTCGACGTCGAAGCGCAGGCGGTGCACGCCGGCCTCGAGCTGCCGAGCCAGATCAACCACTCGACCGTCGGCGTCGGTGCGGCGCTGGGCGATCTGCGCCCAGCCGCCGCCGCCGCTGCGCTCGAGGACGACGCCGACGCCCGCCGCCGGGCGTCCGCTGACCGCGTCGAGCACGTGCGTCGACACGCTCACGCCCTCACTCCGTTCGGGCCGGGCAAGCCGGCATACCCACGGTTCGCTCCGCAGGCGTCGCTCACACCCTCACTCCGTTCGGGCCGGGCAAGCCGCCATACCCACGGTTCGCTCCGCAGGCGTCGCTCACACCCTCACTCCGTTCGGGCCG
>NZ_CAXTHK010000003.1:122187-245807 GCF_964244045.1 uncultured Jatrophihabitans sp.
CGTTCGGGCCGGGCAAGCCGCCATACCCACGGTTCGCTCCGCAGGCGTCGCTCACGTGAGCACCTTGGCCAGCCGCAGCCGCACGATCGCGGCGAGCTCGCGGCGCACGACCTGGCGCTCGGTGTCGACGTCGTTGTCGAGCCGCTCGTTGAGAGCGTCGAGGATCTGGCGCGGAGTGCGGCCGGTGGCGCACACGAGAAAGACGTGCCCGAAGTGCTGCTCGTAGGCAACGTTGCCCTCGTGCAGCGCGGTGCTGTCGTCGACGGTCGCGGCCGAGGCCGAAGACTGCTCCTGGCGCGACCACGAGGACTCGCGGTCGGCTCCGGCCGCCCGCTCGCCGATGCGCGGGTGCGCGGTCATAGCTTCCTCGACGCCCGTCCACGGCACATCGGCGAGCACCGCGTCCGAGCGCTCGACGACCGCCCCGAACTTCCCGTAGGGCCGGCCGTCGGCGAGCGCCTGCAACCACTGCGTGCTCGCGCAGACCGGCCGGAGCAACTCGACCGCGGCGGGCGTCGAGACGGCGTCGAAGGCGACGACGTTGATCAGGGCCTCGCTCACAATCGCCGATCCTAGGGGCCGGCGGCGGCGGCTAGATCGTCGCGTCGACCACCACGGCCGGCACCGGTGCCGACCAGTAGTAGCCCTGGGCGTACACGAAGCCGTGTTCCCGCGCGGCGAGCAGATGCGCGGCGCCCTCGATGCCCTCGATGGTGGTGCTGATGTCCAGGTCGGCAGCCATTCCGACGACGGCGCGGCAGACCGCGTCGCCGGCTCGGGTGCCGAGCGCGGTCGTCACCGTCCGGTCGAGTTTGATCCCGTTGACGCCGAGCCCGATCAGCCAGTCCAGGCTCGACCAGCCGTTGGCGAAGTCGTCCAGCAGCACGCGCATGCCGGCGTCCTGCAATTCGCGCACGGTCGCGGTGGCCCGTGCAACGTCGGACAGCATCCGCGTCTCGGTGATCTCGATAACGAGCGCCGAAGGGTCGAGCCGGGCCGCCTCGGCGGCCTCGACGAGGTAGGACGCGCCGTCGGGCAGTTCGAGGTGGCGGGTGGACAGGTTGACACTGACCTGCAGCGACGGCTCGGTGCGCCGCCACCGGGCGAGGTCCTCGATGGCCGCACGCGCCACGGCGCGGTCGAGATCGACGACCAGGTCGCTGTCCTCGGCCGCGCCCACGAAGTCGGCCGGGTTGACGAAGGAGCCGTCTGGTCGGCGCCAGCGCGCCAATGCCTCGAAGGCCACCCGGGCGTCGGTGCTGAGCTCGACGACCGGCTGGTACCAGGGCACGATTTCGTCGTTGTCCAGCGCAGCGGCGATCATCGCGCTGACCTCGCGCGAGGCGTCGGTCTCGGCGTTGCGGCGGATCAGGTCGAGCTGATCCTCGACGATCTCGCCGAACTCGGCGAGACGCTGGATGTCGCCGGCCGTGATGTGCCGCGCACGGTTGTCGGCGACGCAGAGGCTGCCGATCATGCTTGCCTCCCGGCTGACCAACGCGACACCCAGGTAGCTGACGGCCACGCCCTGGTGCACGCAGGGCAGGAATCGGTAGCGCTCGTGCTCGCGCAGGTCGTCGACGGCCAGCACTGCGACGCCGTCGTCGATCAGGAACTGGCACATGCTCTCGTTGCGCGGTACGGCGGTGACGCCGCTGCCGTAGTCACCCACGACGGACAGTTCTCGATCGTCGAGAATGTTGATCTGCCCGATCGGAAAACCCAGCGAGCGAGCAGCCAGCGACACGGTCCGCTGCATGCGGGCGACGTCGCTGTCGCTGCCCCGCAGGTAGTGCCCCGCGAGCCGACGCTGGCGTGTCGGATCGGGACTGCGCTTGACAACTCTGGTCATGCTGGCCGCCTCCGCACCGTCCGACAGGAACCCCCTCTTAGGTATCTTGAGTTACTGCGTCGACAGTGTCAAATTCGCGTTAAGAACGGTTCGCGGCGGGACCCACGCGATTGCATTCTCGACATCAGACGTACACCCCGACATGACACGATGTGGCCGATGCCGATCACCGTCTTTCGCGCCGCTCGCGTCGTCACTGGCGGCGACGAGCGCCCGGCGAGCGTCATCGTGCGCGACGGCGTGATCGCCGACGTCGTGGCGGCTGCCGACCCGGGAGGCGCCGAGGTCGTCGAGCTGCCTGCCGACCGGGTGCTGCTGCCCGGGCTGGTCGACAGCCACGTGCACGTCAACGAGCCGGGCCGCACTGAATGGGAGGGCTTCGCGACGGCTACCGCCGCGGCGGCGGCCGGTGGGGTGACGACGATCGTCGACATGCCTTTGAACAGCGTCCCCCCGACGATCGACGTCGACGCCCTGGCCGTGAAGCGCGCCTGCGCTCAGGGGCAGCTCGCCGTCGACGTGGCCTTCTGGGGCGGTGCGGTGCCCGGCAACGCCGACCAGCTGGCGGCCCTGCACGAGGCCGGCGTCGTCGGGTTCAAGTGCTTCCTGCTGCCCTCGGGGGTGGACGAGTTCCCGCCGGTGTCGAGCGCCGACCTCGCGTTGGCCATGCAGACGATCGCCGGCTTCGACGGGCTGCTGATCGCGCACGCCGAGGACGAGCACGTCATCGCCGCCGCCCCCGAGCCGCACGGCCGGCACTACGCCGACTTCGTCGCCTCCCGGCCGCCGCAGGCCGAGGTCCGCGCCATCGAGGCGCTGCTGGCCGAGACGCGACGCACCGGCTGCCGGACGCACATCGTGCACGTCTCAAGCGCCGAGACCCTGCCGCTGCTGCGCGCAGCCAAGGACGAGGGCATGCCGGTGACGGCCGAGACCTGCCCGCACTACCTTGCCCTGCGGGCCGAGGACGTCCCCGACGGCGCGACCCAGTTCAAGTGTTGCCCGCCGATCCGCGACGACAGCAACCGCGACGCGCTGTGGGCCGGTCTGGCCGACGGCGCGATCGACTGCGTCGTGTCGGACCACTCCCCCTGCACGATTGCCGCCAAGCGCCTGGACACCGGCGACTTCGGCGACGCGTGGGGCGGCATCGCGTCCGTCCAGCTCGGCCTGCCGGTCATGTGGACGCAAGCCCGCGAGCGCGGGGTGCCCCTGGCCCGCCTGATGCACTGGATGGCCGAGACGCCGGCCGCCCTGACGGGGCTCACGGACCGCGGGACGATCGCCCCCGGCCAGCGGGCCGATCTGTGCGTCTTCGCTCCGGATGAGACGTTCGTGGTCGACCCTGCGAAGCTGCGGCACCGGAACCCGGTCAGCCCGTACGCCGGCCGGACCCTCTACGGCGTCGTCGAGCAGACGTGGTTGGCTGGGGTTCCGATCACCGACGACGCACGCAGGGGGCAGCTGGTGAGGGCGAGGTGACGGCGAAGGCCGACTTCCGGCGCCTGCCCGACCTCGCGTCACGCACGCTCGGCGGCACGGTGATGTTCTCGAACGACGACTTCTACGCCGACGCCCACCGGCTCATCGCCCCCGGCCCTGCACGACACGACCCCGACCTGTTCGGCGACCGCGGCAAGGTCTACGACGGGTGGGAGACCCGTCGCCGCCGCGGGCCCGACGCTGACGGGGCCACCAGTGACTTCGTGATCACCCGGCTCGGCGTGCCGGGCGTCGTCCGGGGCGTGAACATCGACACCGCGCACTTCAAGGGCAATTACCCGCCGCACGCATCGGTCGAGGCTGCGACCGTGCTCGGCTACCCGACGCTGGACGAGGTGCGCGCCGCCGAGTGGCAGACCCTCGTCGACAAGACCGATCTCGACGGCGACTCGGCCAACGTGGTGCCGGTTGCCGCCGAGCAGCTCGCGACCCACGTCCGGCTGACCATCCATCCGGACGGCGGGGTGGCGCGCCTGCGGGTCTTCGGCGAGGCGGTGCCCGACCCGCGACGCCTTGGCGGCCGCGTCGACCTCGGTGCCCTGGTGCACGGCGGGCTGGTCGAGGCGTGCAGCAACATGTTCTACAGCTCGCCGGCCAACGTGCTGTCGCCCGGCCGGGCACGCGTGATGTCCGACGGCTGGGAGACCGCCCGCCGCCGCGACGACGGCAACGACTGGCTGGTCGTACGGCTCGGTGCGCCGGGCGTGCTGCACGAGGTCGTCATCGACACCTCGCGCTTCGTCGGTAACGCACCGGGTTGGGCGTCGCTCACCGACGCCGAGTCCGGCGTCGAGCTGCTGCCCCGCACCCGTTTGCTGCCCGACACCGAGCACCGCTTCCGGCTCGCTGCCGCCCCGGCCGCCAGCCTCGTCCGGCTCGACATCTACCCCGACGGCGGCATCAGCCGGCTGCGGCTGCTCGGCTCGGTGCCGGACGACGCTCGAGACGCCGTCGCCCGGCGTTGGCTCGACCTGCTGCCGCCCGAGCAGGCTGCGTCGATCGATCCCGTCGACCTGTTCGCCTGATGCTGGACCCGGCACTGTTCGACCGGCTCGACGCCCTGCTCGCCGACGACGACGCCCGCCGGGCGCGGATGTACCCCGGCGCGCTCCCGCGTCGGCAGCCCGTGCACACCGTCTACGTCCCGGCCGACCGCTACGCCGAGCACACCGTCACCGAGTGGCGCGCCGGCGCGCTGGCCGCGCTCGACGAGCACGGGCCACTGCCCGGCGTCGACGCCGCACTCGAGGCCCGGGTGCGCGACAAGCTCGCGGTCGAGCCGATCGAGGACCTGCGGATCGACTTCGAGGACGGCTACGGCATCCGCCCCGACGACGAGGAGGACGCTGCGGCCCGCGCCGCCGGCACCGCGCTGGGCCGCAATGCCGGCACCCCGTTCGTCGGGCTGCGGATGAAGTCGCTGGAGGGCCCCACGCGACGCCGCGCGGTCCGCACGCTGGAACTGTTCCTCGAGGAGCTGTTCGCGTTCGGCAGCCTGCCGCGCGGCTTCCGCGTCACGCTGCCCAAGGTGACGTCGGTGGCCCAGGTCGAGGCCATGGTCGAGCTCTGCGCGGCGCTGGAGTCCGAGCTCGGCGTGGCCCGCCTGCCCTTCGAGATCCAGGTCGAGACCCCGCAGGCCGTGCTCGGCGCCGACGGGACGGCGCTCGTGGCGCGGATGCTGCACTCGAGCGCCGGGCGCTGCGTGGGGCTGCACTACGGCACGTACGACTACAGCGCCGCGCTCGGCGTCGCAGCGGCTTACCAGTCGATGGCCCACCCGGTTGCCGATCACGCCAAGGCGGTGATGCAGGTGGCCGCGGCCGGCACCGGCGTGCCGGTCAGCGACGGCTCGACGAATATCGTCCCGGTCGGCAGCCGCGAGCAGGTGCGCAGCGCGTGGGAGTTGCACCTGCGCCTCGTCCGCCGCTCGCTCGAGAACGGGCTGTACCAGGGCTGGGACCTGCACCCTGCGCAACTACCGACCCGCTTCGCGGCCACGTTCGCCTTCTACGCCGACGGCCTCGAGGCCGCCGCGCGTCGGCTGCGGGACTACCTCGCGCGCTCGTCGACCGGGGTGCTGGACGAGCCGGCCACGGCACGGGCCCTCGCCGGGTTCCTGCATCGCGGGTTGACCTGCGGTGCCCTCGACGAACCGGACGTGCGCCGGCTGGCCGGTGTGGGACCCGACGAGCTGGGAGCTCTCGTCACGGCGTAATTGCGCCGTCTTGACGTCATGCGTTCACGCTGACTGCCGGTCTTTGCCCCTAATACCCGGTATGTCGGATGCCCCGCGCCAAGCTGCGACTGAGACGCGCACAGCGACGTGCCAGACGGCATGATTCGGCGCATTCGTCGGTGTTCAAGGGGTTGATCGTGCGAGGCCAGGGCCGCCATGCCCACAGCAGGGGGGGTCGTAGGCCCACACCTGCCCAGCGCCGGGGCGCGTTCGCCGGTACGGCCGTCACTGCATTGGTGGCTGCTTTCGCCACCCTTGGGTTGCACGCCAGCGCCGCCAGCGCGGCGACGATCAGCTCGCCTGGCCCGCTGACGAACATCACGATCTCCACGGATCTCAACTGCTCGGTCAACCACGTGGGCGATTCGTCCGGCGAGTGGTTCGGCAGTACCGCATGCGGCACCCTGGTCGCGGTCGGCGACCTGCTGTTCGGGCCGGCGAACATCCCGGCCGGCGGGGGCGCCACCGGGAGTTCCGGCTATACGCCGTACACCCCGGTCTCGCAGTCCTCCGACCCTACGGGTGCAGGCACGGCCGAGAACCCTTACAGCATCACCACGACGGTGGCGCTCACCCCAACTCCGCAGCAGGAAGAGAACGCCAGGGTGGCCGGGACGTCGGCGACGGACAGCCCGAGCGAGGCCGACAACCCGACCCGGACCGACAACCCGACCCGGACCGACGATCCGACCCAAATCGTCGATCCGACTCCGACCGACGATTCGACCTCGAACAACCCCACGGGCAGCGCGAACTCGACGGGCGAAGCACCTGCGAGCGTTACAACCGACCCCACCCAGACCGACGACCCCACCCAGACCGACCCCAGCGACAGCACGAGCTCGACGAACCAGTCCGCCCCGGGTCAGATCAACGAACCCACCCAGACCGACCCCAGCGACAGCACCACCTCGGTCGAATCGTCGTCGGCGACGGAAGCTGCGCCGGCCGCAGCCCGGTACCGGCCACTGGCCGAGGGGGATCCAGCCGACGCCACCAGCAGCTCCAGCGGGTCCGCCAGTGAGAGCACCAGCGACGCCGACGAGCCGGTCGACGACACCAACTCGTCCGACGACACCGAGTCCGTGGCCGCGTTGGCCGAGACGACGCCGTTGCTCACCCTCACCGAGGTCGACACCTACGTGACCGGCGAGGAGAGCTATCGCACCAGCGTCACCCTGAACAATCCGGGCGGCGAGCCCGTCGACGCGATCATCTACCGCGCTGGCGACTGCTACCTGCAGGATTCGGACACCGGGCTCGGCGCGCTCCAGAACGGCGACTCGCCGGTGTGCCAGGCCGAGCCCGACTCGACCGATCCGAACCGCATCGAGGCGATGTACCCGCTGACCTCGGGCAGCCACTACCTCGAGGACAACTTCGACACAGTCTGGACTGCGCTCGGAGCCAAGACTGACCTTCCTGACACGATCTACCAAGGCAGCACCGACAACGGCCTGGCCCTGAGCTGGGGCAAAACAGTCGCACCCCAGGGCTCCACCTCGATCGCGGCGGTCACCACCTTTTCGCCGATCGGCGCGGCCCCGCTGACCTTCACCAAGACAGCTGACTCAGGCACGGCCACCCCCGGCGCCTCGGACGGCTACACCGTGATGGTGAGCAACCCGGGCGCGGTGCCAGCCACCTTGACCTCGGTCACCGACACGCTGCCGGCCGGATTCAGCTACGTTCCGGGGTCGTCAACAGCGGCGTTCGGCACGCCGACGGTGACCGGTCAGACAGTCACCTGGAATCCGCAGAATGTCGTCGTGCCCGCAGCGGACACCAGTCCGGGGACGCAGCAACTGCACTTCGACGTCACGGTGTCCACGACCCCAGGTACGTACACGAACTCAGTCACCGGAGAAGCCAGCTCGAACGAGCAGGCCGTCACCGTCTTCCCTGCGGTGGACACTGCCCCCATCACAGTCAGCGCCACCACATCGTCGGTCAACGCGGTCAACGACGCCTACGGCACCCCCGAGAACACGAGCCTCACCGTCGACGCACCGGGCGTGCTCGGCAACGACACCGGCCCGTCGGACACCCTCAGCGCGACCAAGCTGACCGACCCAACACACGGCACCCTGACCTTCAACACCAATGGCTCGTTCACCTACACCCCGAACGAGGGCTACACCGGGCCGGACTCCTTCACCTACCAGGCCCAATGCTGCGAAGGCTCCTCCTCAACGGCCACCGTGAGCATCACCGTCACCGATAGCAGCACGCAACCCACCGAGACCCCGACTCCGCCGTCGCCAACCGCCACCACACCGACGACCAGCACACCGCCAACCACCACACCGCCAACCACCACACCGCCAACGACGACACCGCCGACCACCCAACCGCCGGTCACCCAGCCCCCGGTCACCCAGCCCCCGGTGACCAACGAGCCGTCTTCGCCGAACACACCCGCCGTCACCACCCCGTTGCCGCAGGTCGTCCCGACGGCCGTGACCGAACCGTCAAGCTCGACGGTTCCCACGCCGCCGACGCAGGAGCCCAGCACGCCGGTGACGAACCCGCCCGCGAGCAGTGGCGTTGATTCACTGCGGCTCACCGCCCCGTCGGTCATCCCCGGCGGAGCTCTGCGCGCGGCCGGCATGGGCTGTGCGCCGAACAGCGCCGTTCAGCTCACCATCGCCGGACGGCCGGTCGGTAGTGGGACGGCCGACGCCGGCGGCCGGTTCACGGTGCCGGTCTCGACCACCGGTCTGGACGTCGGCTCGTACCGCGTCACGGCGACCTGCGGTGACCGCCAGTTGGCCGCCAACGTCGCCCTCGTCTACGTGACTGCCAACTCCAACGCCCCGACGGCACAGGCCCTGGTCGTGGCCGCGACGCTCGCCTTCTTCGTGCTGCTGCTCGGATTGATCGCCCGCCGCCCCACCTGATCGGCCCCCGGGTGCTGCCCGGGTGGTGCCGGGGAGGCGTGTTGATCACGTGTGCGCGGCTACCGCCCGCTTACCGCCGACGGAACCGGCCATCCCGCGCGCCAACCCGATCGACTTCGGCGACGGATGTCCCCACATTCACGTCGTCATTCACGCTGTCCGCCCGTCCCCATGCCCGAACGGGTCAAAGGGCGGACAACTCGGCCGGAGCAGCAGGCCGGAGCGGCGGGCGGGTCAGCGCAGGACGGGTGTGCGCTTGTTGATGCGGATGACGCGTCGGTAGGTGCCTGCGCGGGCGGCGGCCACCCCGAGTGCGATCCCGAACAGCGCACCGAGCACCGCGCCGACGATCGCCGTCGCGACACTGAGCTGGTAGCGACCGAGCACCCAGGCAAGACCGCTGAGCACCGCGCCGAGCAGCGCGCCGACGAGGCCCTGGCCCAACGCCGCCGACACCCGCCACTTGCCGAACTTCCACAGCGGGCGGGTGAGCGACTCGAGGTAGGCAAGGGCGAAGAGGACGGCCAGGACGAGCACGACGCCCGGGATGGTCAGGAAGCCGCTCTTGCTCGACTTCAGCGAGAAGTGTCGTTCGGCCACCGTCGTCTTGTCCGCGCTGCGCAGTTGCAGGTCGGCGTCAACGGGTCCGCCGACCAGGTACTTGGTCGAACCGAGTTTCAACGCAGCGCTGGACCCGGATGAGCTGCGGACGAGCGTGGCGTCGTCGGATGACCCGATCGATACCCCGTGCACCGTCAGAGTCGCGCGGGCGGTGGTCACACCCGCCGGGACGTTGCTGATGGTGAGCGGGATGTCCGAGCCCAGGTCGGCGGTGACGTCGCCCCCTCCGCTCACGTCGGTGCCTGCGACGGTCACAGCGCCAGTGGTCGTTCCGGACCCGTCCTTCGACGTGCCCAGACCGATCCACGTCACTACGAGCAGCAGGACGAGCAGCACTCCGGCCAGCGCGACCTCGAGGGCCGGGCGCCGCGGCACGTCCAGGATCTGGCGCACCGGCACCAGCGGCTGGGGCTTGGCCAGGATGGCGATCGATCCGACGAGGTGTTCGGAGTTCGCCGGCCGCACCGAGGGCAGCGCGGGGGCGGGGATCACCTCAGCAGGAACGATCTCGCCCGAGACGATCTCCCCGGAGTCGAAGCGCGCAGGCGGCCCGGCCTGGGCCGCGGGAACCGGCAGACCGGCGCCGCTGGACATGAAGTCCGGACGGGCAGGCGGAGCCTCGCCAGCGGGCAATCCGGGCTCGCGGCGCGTCTCGCGTCCGTCATGATCACCCTGGGCGAACAACCCGCCCGCTTGCGTCCTGGGCGACCGGTCGACCGTTTTCGGGGACTGCTGCACGGTGTTGGGTGACTGCTGAACCGTCGCCGGCGAGCTGTTCACCGTGCTTGCCGAACCGCGGCGCAGGCCCGGGCTGGTGAGCGTGCTCATCACGCGGTCCGACCCGATGACCCGCAGGCCCGACGCCGAATACCAGTCGCCGCCGAACCCGTCGACCGCCGCCTCGCCGATCGCGACCGCGAACTCCTCGGCGGTGCCGAAACGGTCCGCCGGCTCCCTTGCGAGGGCTCGCATGACGACGTCGGCCACCTGGCGGGGCACCTGGGGGGCGGTGTCCTGCAGCGGGATCGGTGCCTCGTGCAGGTGCCGGTAGACGATGGCCAGGCCGCCGCCCTCCTGGGAGTAGGGCAGTTGCCCGGAGAGCAGCTCGTACAGCATGACGCCGGCGGCGTAGACGTCGGCTGCGGCCGTCAGGTTGCCACCGACCGCTTGCTCGGGCGCCATGTAGGCCGGGGTGCCCAGGATGTCGCCACTGCTGGTGGCCACCGCGTCGGCACCACCGATCACCTTGGCAATACCGAAATCAGTGACCTTGAGGTGCCGGTTCGCCGTCAGCAGCAGGTTCTCGGGCTTGACGTCGCGGTGCAGCACCCCGTTGACGTGCGCGTGGTGCAGCCCCGCCGCAGCGGCAACCACGATGACGCAGGCATGGCCCGGGTTCATGCCCTCCTTGCGGAAGACGTCCCAGACGGTGCCACCGGGCAGGGACTCCATGACCAGCAGGCACAGGCCGTCGGCCTCGACGAAGTCGTAGACCGGGACGATGTGCGGGTGATCGAGCGCGGCGAGCACCCGCGCCTCGGTGACGAAGCGGTCGCGGATCTCTTCGTCATTGGCGAACGCGGGCGGTAGTTGCTTGATCGCGACCTCGCGACCCAGCCGCTTGTGCCGACCGCCGTAGACGATGCCGAAGCCGCCACGTCCGAGTTCGGTGCCGATCTCGATGCCGGGCAGGGCCGCGGCGAGGGTGCCCGCTGCGGTCATCGTTGGTCGCGGTCGTCGGGCCGGAACTGCGATCCGAAGATCGAGTCCACGTCGGACCGCGAAGCCTGAACGGTGGTGTCGCGACCGGGCTCGGCGTTGGAGTCCGGTGCCGCGGACGGCAACTGCCCCTGCTCTTCGCCACCCAGTGCAGGCGGGTGCTGGGGACCGGCGTCGACCGCCGACTGGGGCGTCGCCGTCCCGAGCTCGGGCTGCGCGCCGTGGCGGTCGAGGTACCGATCGTCCGAGCCGCCGCTGATGCGCGCGTACTGACGTTCGCGCGCGGCGATGAAGTCCGCTTCCTCGTCCGGATCAACGAGGCGCGGGCCGGGCGTGATGTAACCGACGGCGAGCCCGATCGCTCCAGCGCCGAGAACGAACGGTGCCCAGACGGCAGCGCTGGGAGTGAGCAGGCGCAGGGCCGAGACGCTGAAGGTCAAGGCCAGCCCGACACCGAAACCGGCAGCGCTGAACTGCACACCGCGCTGCCACCGGTTCGCCGGCAGGGCCCGCCGGCTGACCCGGTAGAGCAGCGACACGAGCCACAGCAGCGTGATGGCGGCAATGGCCAACCCGAAGATGCCGTAGATCGACGTCAGCTTGCCCTTGACGTCGACGGTGATGTCCTTCGAGACGATCTCGTCAGAGTTGCGGTCGAGCAGCGCGACCTCGGTAGGCAACAGCCCGTCGGCCTGATCGGCCAGCCCGGTGAGACCGACCTGGAACTTGGTGCTGCGCGAGCTGTTGGGCGCGATCACGAGGTTCAGTTGCGTATCGAAGCTGAAGAAGCTCAACCCCATGACCCGACCCTGGACCCGCGCCGCGGCGATGGTGACCGCCCGCGTGGAGCTGTTGCGCACTGTCAGTGCCACCGTCAACGGTGAGCCACGACGCAGCACCAGTGGGTCATTGGTGCTCAACGACGAGGTCGACCGCCCGTTGAGGGTGGCACTGAAAGACACTGAAGACGCCGCTTGTGCCGCCGTGACCGGCAGCGTCAGCAGCGCACCGGCCACCAGCGCTGCCGCCCACAGTCGTATCGCAAACCCACGCATGGCGACGACCGTAAACCCCCACTGCGTCCAAATGAATAGCGTGCAGTCGACGCTCCGAGATCCGGCACTCAAGGCCCAGGTGCATATCGGACAGAACCGGTAAACCCTGCGGATCTGTGCTGCGGCGCGGCGTACTGGCCGGCGCGGCTGGTGGACAGCCCCATTCGCACGAGGGACTCGGCGGCGCCGGCCGCAGCGGCCACGTCGTCGATCACCGGGACGCCGAGTTCGTCCTGCAGCGCGGCCGCGAGCCCGGCCATGCCAGCACAGCCGAGCACAATGACGTCCGCTCCATCGGACTCGATGGCCTCGCGCGCCTCGTCGCGTACCTGCTTGAAGGTCTCCGGATTACCGTCCAGATCGAGGACGGCGATCTCGGTGGCCCGCACGCTGCGGCACTGCGCACGCACGCCGTAACGATCGAGCAGCCGCTGCGTGTGCGGCACCGTGCGACGCAGCGTGGTGATCACGCTGAACGCCCCGCCGAGGTAGCCCGCCGTGCGCATCGCCGTCTCGGCGATGCCGACAACGGGCCCGGTCGCCAGCTCACGAACAGCGTCCAGTCCCGGGTCACCGAAGCAGGCCAGGACGTAGGCGTCGGCCCGAGGCCCGGCCGCGATCTCGTAAAAATAGGTGCCCTTCTCGTCGAGGGTGAACAGGTCGTCGACGATGATCTCCTGCTTGCGGATCAGGTAGAAGTCGCAGATCAGGCCTCGTTGGTCGGGCGCGGGTGATAACCCGCCTTGATCTGCGCACCGCCCAGGTCGGCGGCGCCGGCGCCCGGTGGTTGGCTTGTCGAAGCGACCGGCGCGGCGGCCGGACTCGTGAGCTGGTCGGCGGTCTGGGTCATCGGCACTCCTCGGGTGAGGGCGGAGAGCGGGACGGCGCCGGCCCGGTCGTTCGGGCAAACCTGAGACGCGGGTGTTGCCCGTCGATGACCGAATCGATATTTCCGGCGGATATATCCGCCCCTCAGCACAGCAGTTCGATCAACACAACGGGCCGGTTTCGCGGGGCACCGAGACCAGCGCCTCCTGCAGGCGGCGGTAGTGCAGCGCAGACGCTTCGGTGAGCGCGGCCGCGTCGCGCGCCAAAAACGCCGCGAGGATGACGTCGTGGTCGGAGCAGGCGCTGCGTCATGTCCGCGGACACGAAGGACATCGGCTGCAGCGGCTCGGTGATGTTCCACGCGGACTCGAACATGCGCAGCAAGCGGTGCATGCGCGACGGCGCGGCCAGGGCCACGTGGAAACGCCGGCTCTTGCGGTCGTGACCGCGCGAGTCGCCGCGCAGGATCGCCGTGCTCAGCGCGTCGTGCGCGGCAGCCACCTCGGCGTCGTCGGCCGGTGTGGCCTGCCGTACGGACACAGCCAGCGCCGCGCCCTACAGCGCCTCGCGCACCACGTAGAACTCGACCAGCTCGTCGTGGGTCAGTTGGCGACGACGTACCCCGCCCGTGGTCGATGGTCGACCAGTCCCTCGCCGACCAGCGTCTTCAGCGCCTCTCGCACCGGAATGCGGTTGACAGCGAACCGCCCGGCCACGTCGTCGACGTTGATGACGACTCCGGGCGGCGCATGACCCGCCAGGATCACCGTCCGCGACTCGTCGAGCACCACCTCGTGCACGGTGCCCTCACGGTCGACGGCGAGCCTGAGCAACCACGGCGCAGGACGTCGACGCGATGTCACCCGGGGCAAGCTAGTGCGCAGGTGTTACACCGCGAAGTCCGAAGCCCTGGCGCCCCTCGCGCGCTTGTCCGTCAAGATGGTCGCGAAAAGTCGGTCTGGCGCGACCATCTCGACGGACAAGCGCAGAACTTGAGTCAGAAGGAAGCCTCGGCGACGTCCATCAGCGCGTTGTCGATGCTCTCGGCCACCTGTCGGCGCGCCGACAGCTCGGGCAGCACGGTGCTGGCAAAGAAGTGCGCCACGGCCGGCTTGCCGGCGTAGAAGGTGCGGTCGGCTGCCGAGAGACCGTTGCCGTCGAGCTTGGTCAGCGCGACTGAGGCCTGGCGCAGCAGCAGGTAGCCGACCATCAGGTCGCCCGCCGACATGAGCAGGCGGGTGGCGTTCTGGCCCACCTTGTAGACGTTGGCGACGTCCTCCTGGCCGCTCATCAGCTGCTGGAACATGGCGCCCACGATGCCGCCGAAGTCCTCGAGCGCCTTCTGCAGCGAGGCCGCGTCCTCCTTCAACCGGCCCTCGTCGGCGATCGACTCCAGGAACGAGGTGATCTCCGCGGACAGCGCGCCGAGGGCGGCACCCTTGTTCTTGACGATCTTGCGGAAGAAGAAATCCTGCGCCTGGATGGCGGTCGTGCCCTCGTAGAGCGTGTCGATCTTGGCGTCGCGGATGTACTGCTCGAGCGGGTAGTCCTGCAGGTACCCGGAGCCACCGAAAGTCTGCAGCGCCTGGGCCAGCTGGTCATAGGAGCGCTCGGACCCGACACCCTTGACGATCGGCAGCAGCAGGTCGTTGATGGCCTCGTCCAGCGTGGTGTCAGTGCCGTTGTGCTCGCCCACGATGATGCGGTCCTGCGCCGACGCGGTGTAGTAGACGAGCGCGCGCAGGCCCTCGGCGTACGCCTTGTTCTGCATCAGGCTGCGGCGCACGTCGGGGTGGTTGATGATCGTGACGCGCGGCGCGGTCTTGTCGCCGGCCTTCGTCAGGTCGGCGGACTGCACGCGGGTCTTGGCGTAGTCGAGAGCGTTGAGGTAACCGGTCGATAGCGTGGCGATGGCCTTGGTGCCGACCATCATGCGGGCGTTCTCGATGACCTGGAACATCTGCACGATGCCCTGGTGGACGTCGCCGACGAGCCAGCCCTTTGCCGGGATGTTGTCGATCTCACCGAAGCGCAGCTCGCAGGTGGTGGAGGCCTTGAGGCCCATCTTGTGCTCGACGTTGGTGACGAAGGCACCGTTGCGTTCGCCGAGTTCGCCGGTCTCGATGTCGAAGTGGAACTTCGGCACGACGAACAGCGACAGGCCCTTGGTGCCCGGCTGCGCGCCCTCTGGACGGGCCAGTACCAAATGGATGATGTTCTCGGTCATGTCCTGCTCGGCCGAGGTGATGAAGCGCTTGACACCCTCGATGTGCCACGAGCCGTCGGGCTGCTCGAAGGCCTTGCTCTTGCCCGCGCCGACGTCGGAGCCGGCGTCGGGCTCGGTCAAAACCATCGTCGCGCCCCAGCGGCGGTCGATCATCAGCTGGGCGATCTTCTTCTGGGTCTCGTTGCCGTTGTGGTGGAGGATGCCGGCGAATGGCGCTCCGGCGCCGTACATGTGCACGGCCGGGTTGGCGCCGAGCACCATTTCACCGGTGGCCCAGACGACGGTGCGCGGGACGAGCTGGCCACCGAGCTCGGGCAGCGTCTGCAGGCGCCACCACTCGCTGTCCAACCAGGTCTGGTACGACTTCTTGAACGACTCGGGCATCGTCACCGAGTAGGTGTCGGGATCAAACACCGGCGGGTTGCGGTCGGCGTCAACGAAGGACGCCGCCAACGGGCCCTCAGCCAGCTTCGCGACCTCGGCGATGATGCCGCGGGCGGTGTCCTCGTCGACCTCGTTGAACGGTTCGTGCCGCAGGGTCTCGTCGGTCCCGAAGACCTCGAACAGGTTGAACTCGATGTCTCGAACGTTGCTCTTGTAGTGGCTCATGCCGGTCTCCTTGCGAGTTACTCGTCAGTAACATAAGGATATTACCGGCCAGTAGCTTGTGCAACATGAGGTTGCTTACGCGAGCTACCCGCGCACCTTTACCCCCGGGTGGTCGCGTTGCGGGCTGCGTGAGAGCGCCTCAAAGGGGAAAACCGGAACCCAGCCGCCGACCCTGCTCGTCCCCCGCTGATCAACTGCCGATTCCCGTCGCTGGGCGACGCTAATCCGCAGTTGATCACCTGGGGCAGGGACGGGGACGGGGACGGGGACGGGGACGGGGACGGGGACGGGGACGGGGACGGGGACGAACCTCAGCGAGCTTGCGGAGATCGACGAAGTCGATCGGTCGGGCGCAGGATCGACCCGAGCGAAGCGAGCGGGCGAGACCAGCCCGACACCTGGCGGATCAGAAGATCACCCGCAAGTTGATGGTTTCGGGCATGGCGCGGATCTTGTCGACGATGGTCTGGGTGGTGCCGCTGGCGGAGTCGGTGACGACGTAGCCGACGTCGCCGCGGGTGCCGAGCAGTTGGGCTTCGACGTTGACGCCGTGCTCGGCGAGCAGTCCGTTGACCCGGGCGAGCACGCCGGGGACGTTGCGGTGCAGCAGGATGAGCCGCAGGGTGCCTTCGGCGCGCGGCAGCGACAGCCCCGGCACATTGACGCTCATGGCCGTCGAGCCGTCGCGGACGTAATCGCGGAACTTGCCGGCCACGAAGCGGCCGATGTCCTGCTGGGCCTCCTCCGTCGACCCGCCGATGTGCGGGGTGAGGATGACGTTCGCCAGCCCACGCAGCTCGGAGACGAACTCGTCGCCGCGTCGCTTGGGCTCAACCGGAAAGACGTCGACGGCCGCACCGGAGATGTGACCGGACTCGATGTGCGTCCGCAGCGCCGCGTAGTCGACGACAAACCCCCGCGAGAGGTTGAGGAACAGCGAACCGGGTTTCATCGTGGCGAAGTCACCCTCGCCGAAGAAGTTCTCGTTTGCCGGCCGGCCGTCGACGTGCAGCGTGACGACGTCTGACTCGGCCAGGACCTCTTTCATGGACAGGCAGCGTTTGGCGTTGCCGAGGGCGAGCCGGTCGGCGGTGTCATAAAACAGCACCTTCATGCCGAGGTTCTCGGCAAGCACGGACAGCTGCGTGCCGATGTTGCCGTAGCCGATGATGCCGAGGGTGCGGCCGCGGACCTCATGAGCACCGGTGGCCGACTTGTCCCAGACGCCCTCGTGCATCAGGGCGTTCTTCTCGGTCAGCCGGCGGGTCAGCGAGATGATCTCCGAGATCGCCATCTCGACGACCGAGCGGGTGTTAGAGAAGGGCGCATTGAACACGGTGACGCCGTGCAACGACGCTGCGTCGAGGTCGATCTGGTTGGTGCCGATACAGAAGGCACCGACCGCGATCAGCTTGTCAGCGGCAGCGATGACGCGATCCGTGACCTGCGTCTTGGACCGGATGCCGAGCAGGGACACACCCTGGATGCGGACGATCAGCTCGTCCTCGTCCAACGCCCCGTCGAGGCTCTCGATGTCGAAGCCGCACGAGGTGAGGATCTCGACGGCGTCGGGGTGGATCTGCTCGAGCAGCAGGACTCGGACGGGCGCGTCGGGCATGTGGCTGCTTTCGAGTGGGGACGGTCAGACCGCCCCCACTCTAGTGACGTGCCATTACGGGTTTGCCGACGTGCGTCAGGCACGCACCGAGCGGCGTCCGCCGAGCTTGCGGTAGATGAGCAGGGCGATGACGCCACCGACGATCGACCCGATCAGGCCGGACGGCTGGAAGTAACCCTCGGCGTGGTCCTTGCCGAAGATCACGTAACCGAGAAACCCGCCGATGAATGATCCGACGATGCCCAGCAGCACGGTGCCGCCGAAGCCGAGGTGATCCTTGCCCGGCACGAGCAGGCGGGCCAACGCACCGGCGATCAGACCGACGATGACGAGCGTGACGATGAAGCCGAACATGGTGTCCTCCTTGGGCCGCACCACTGCGGCGACTGCGGGAGGAATACCCGAAAACGGCGCGGATGCTAACTGCGCGCCCTGCTGACGCCGATGCCGCCGGCAGTGTCGGCGCCGTACCGCTCGATCTCGCGGGCTAGGTCGAGCGGACGGGCACGGCCCCGGCCGGCGAGCGCGACATCGTCGAGCCGGTCGGCGGGCACGATCCAGGCGATCTCGAACTCCAACCCGTCCGGGTCCCTGCCGTAGAGCGACTTGGTCGTGCTGTGGTCCGAGGAGCCGACGAGCGCGCCCGCCTCGGCGAGCCGGTCGGCAAGCCGCTCGAGGTCGGTGAGGGTGTCGACTTCCCAAGCCAGGTGGTAGAGCCCGACGGTCGAGCGCCCCGCCTGGGACGGCCCGGCGGCGCCGAGCTGGAACAACCCCAGATCGTGGTCGTTCGTCGAGGCCTCGGCACGCAGGAAGGCCGCCTGCCCGGCCATCTCGATGTCGACGGTGAACCCGAGGACATCGCGGTAGAACGCGACGCTGGTCGCGACGTTGCGGACATAGAGGACGGCGTGGTTCAGGCGGTGGATAGGCACGGTGACCCTTCCTGGGATCGACGACTCACGATAACCATTACTTGAGCGTTCAACAATTGCGGTGCCCTAAACTTCCGCCATGCCGGACCCGAGGTGGCTGAATCGCGACGAGCAGGCGGCGTGGCGCGCGTTCATCGAGTCGACGAAGCTCGTCTTCGATGCCCTCGACCGGCAGCTGCAGCGCGACGCGGACATGCCGCATGCCTACTTCGAGGTGCTTGTGCGCCTGTCCGAGGCACCGTCTCGTTCCATGCGGATGAGTGACCTCGCCGAGGTCACCCTGTCCTCGCGCAGCCGCCTGTCGCACGCCGTCGCCCGGCTCGAGGAGCGTGGCTGGATCGAGCGGAGCATCTGCGAGACCGACCGACGCGGGCAGAACGCCACGCTGACTGACGAGGGTTTCGCAGTGCTCGCGGCCGCCGCGCCCGGCCACGTCGAGACAGTGCGTCGGGTGATGATCGACGGGCTGGACGTCGAGCAGCTGGCGCAGCTGACCGAGATCGGCCGGCGGATCGTCGCGCAGCTGCAGCACGCCGAGTCGGCCTGACCGGGTCAGCGGACGGCCGCCAGCAGCGCCCGCCAGGTGTTCTGGTTCATGGCGCCGCTCGCCGGCAGGTGGTGCGCCTGCTGGAACGCGGCGACGGCCGCGGCAGTCCGCGTTCCGTAGGTGGTCGACGTCGGGAGGTGGAACGCCTGCTGCACCGCGGTGACGGCCGGCCCGGTCGACGTCCGGCCCAGCCAGGCACCGGACCACGTCACGAGCGCCCTCTTGATTGCGGACGCGCCCTTCGGTGCCGTCACCCTCGCGTAGCTCGGGCACCCGGCCGGGTTGGCCCGGACGTAGGGCGGGCCGAAGTTGAGGTCGGCAGGGCGGCACGGTCCGTAGTCCTCGGCGGCCACCTGCTTGGCCCAAAACGACGTGCGGCCCTGAGCGCCTGCCCAGCTCAGCGAGATGTGGAGGTGTGTCCGGTGGCAGGAGTTGGCGTAGGCCGCCCGCTGCATCGATGACGCCTGGCAGCCGTTGTAGTCCTCCCACTGGCCGTCCCAGGCGCCCCACATGCGGTTGTCGAAGATCAAATACATGACGCCGAGTCGCCTGGCCATCGCGAAGCGGTTGCCCTGTGCATCCGTGGCCAGCAGCCAGGCGATCGTGGCGTTCGCCGCAGCTCGCTGCCTGGCGTTGGTGACGTCGACCATCCAGTCGATGGCCCGTCCGTCGTAGTGCTCACTCGGCATCCCGTCGGTGCCGCAGGAGTAGACGGACGACCAGGTCGTCTGCGTGCTGGCGCGGTAGGTGCTCGCGAGCAACGTCGCGAGCTTGCGAGTGCCGGCGCCGATGCGCGGGTCGCACGACACCTGGGGCACGTAGTCAGCCATGCCCTCGATCGCACTCGGCAGACCGGCCGGCGTTCGCGGGGCGATGGGCGCGGCGCTCGCCGGAACAGCCAGGACGAGAACGCTCGAGACGAGGGAGCTCATCAGGATTGCGATCCTGACGACGCCGATCTTCACGTCGCCGATCTTCACGTCGCCGATCTTCACGTCACAGGGGCGAAAGGACATCGGACGACCTCGGCGATCCTCGGCCCCGCAGCCTTTCCCGCGACACACTGTTACCCGCCACCGCGACCAGTCAAACGCGCTGAGGCATATCGGTGTGCTGATGGTTCAGCGGCCGCTGAGAGACCTTCGTCCCGTTTGAGGGCTGTGGGCATCGGGTATTCCCCGACGCAGCCGCCATGGGCGGAATGACAAGCGGGATGACAAGGGGAATTCATGGCCGCGTCCGCGCCTCACGAGCACCGACCGGCCGAAGCGGTGCCGTTCGTCGGGGTTGAGGTCGCGACCCTGAGCGCCGACCACCTGCGCGCGAGTCTCCGAGTCACCGGAACGGTCCTGCCGAGCAGCGCGCCGATGCTCACCAGCGTGCTGCGTACCCACCTGGCCAGCGGCCGTCGCTACCTGCGCGTCGACCTCGCCGCGGCGAGCGTCACTGACCCCGAGGTCATTCAGACGCTGGTGGCAGCGCGGCGTTCGGTGTCCGCCCTCGGCGGCATGCTGGTGTTCGACAACGCCGGTCCTCGCGTCGTCGACGCGATCCGTCGCGCGACCCTCTATGTCCGGGCCGATCAGCTGACCTCAGCGTCCTGACCGGCGGGGTCCTGCGCCCGGTCCGGTAGTCTCGCTCCCGTCCGCGGGTGTAGTTCAATGGCAGAACATCAGCTTCCCAAGCTGACAGTGCGGGTTCGATTCCCGTCACCCGCTCCACGCTGGAAGCCAATGATCCCGGGGGTCTGAGTGCTGCGGGGCTTGCGCCGTCGGCTGGCCCGCGGGGTGTCGTGCGCTCCGTGTGCGCTAAGTGCGGTCACGTTGGCGGCCTCGGTTCCGGTGCCGACGGTGTCCGCTGAGCTCATGCGCTCGGTGAGAGTCGGCGATGCGACGGCCAGCGTCACGGGTGGCGTGGCTGATAGCTGAGAGCGGCGCGCATGCTGTCGTGCCCCATCCTCTCCATCAGGTCGCGAAGTGATGTGCCGGGTGCACCAGCGGCCAGAGTTTGCCAGTCTGCCGCAGGTCGTGCGGGGTTGCAGCGTGCCGGTTGGCCGGCGCAGCGTTCCGATCGCGACGTTCATGGCCTGCCCACCGACGTCGAGCAGGCACTGCTCGGCCTCAGTTGACCGGTGGGCTCGCGGCCGGCGCCGTGCTCGTCGGCGTAGCCGTCGGCGCACTCGGCGGGGCGGTGTCGGGCGGCAGGTAGCTGAACTGGTCACCGGGTGCGATGTTCGATGTGCCATACAGGGTGATGACCCGCAGGTCGACGGTGCCGGACGGTCCCGCGGGCACGATCACGGTCGCGTTGCTCGACGACGTCACCCGCGCCACGGCAGACGTCGTGCCGAACTGGACGCTCACCCGCCCGACGAAGTTCTGGCCGCCTACCGTCACCGTCGCGCCGGCCGCGGCCTGCCCTGGTGACACCGAGGTGACCACCGGCGGTGCGATGTAGGTGAACGTCGGTCCGTACGCGCTCGAGCGGCCCAATGGGGTCGTGACCCGCACACGTGCAGCTCCGGCGGCATGTGCGGGCGTGCTCACGGTGACGGTGTAGCTCGACACCCGACGCAGAATCCTGGCCTTGACGCCATCGAGGTAGACGGCCGTGGTGGGACTGAGATTGCGTCCATGCACCGCGATCACGGTCCCGCCGGCAGTGCGGCCCGTGGTGACGACCCCCAACGAGGTCACGATCGGTGCCTCGCTCGGGAACACGCCGCCGGGCAACAGCCGCTTGGCGGTCGCGGTCAGCATGGCGCTGATCGGGCCGCCGTAGGTTCCGGCCGGGCCGCGGGCCAGGATCGCGATCGCGTAGCGGTCGCCGTTGACGAAACCCGTGGTGTTCTCGTCCGCGCTGGAGCCCCAATTGTCGTAGTCGGTGCCCCAGCCCTGCTTGATGGCCGCGTTCGAGTTGGCGGCTTTCAGCCCGAACCACTGGTAGTAACCGTCCGAGCCGCGCCTGGTTGCGTGATGCATCGCAGTCAGCAGCCAAGCCCCGAAGCGCGGCAGCTTCTTCAGCTTGCCGTACAGGGCGACCATGCCGTCCGCGGTGATGTGCGTGTTCCCCCACCACCCGGACCGCCGCGGTCCCGACCCGAGATTCGGCACGTTGAACCGCTTCTTGATCCACGCGACCAGTCCGTCGCCACCCACGCTGCCGTACGTGCTGCTCGCGATCTGGTCGTCGGACTGAGCGATCATCGTGTACATCCGCCGGGCGGTACTGCCGTGCAACCGGCCCTGCAGGTAGACCCTCGTGGCGATCAGGACCTTGACGACCGACTCGCTGGCGAACGTGCCGCCGTGATCACCCGCGCGGTACGTCCGGCCGGTCTTCGTGTCGAGCACAGCAATGCCGACGTGATACCCCCGGTTGTGACCGATGGCGTACGCCGAGGCGAGCACGTCGGCCCGGGTCGCGGTCGCAGCCGCCGCAGGCCCGGGCCCCGTCAGCACCACGACCGCAGTCGACGCCACGGACAGAACGACGGCGCAGAGCACCGTCCTGAACGTGGGACGGCGCGCGATGCGAGATGCGGGCACGGCGACCTCTCCGGGCGAAACCTCATGCGGGGGACGTCCGAAGAACGCTGGTTGTCGCTGTTGTACGTGCTCGTTCAGTATGCGTCAAGATCAGCAGCCGTTCGTGCGTCTCGGGCTCGCGCGCCGCGCGCCGCGCGCCGCGCGTCGACCGTGACCGGGCCCAGCTTCGCGTGTCACTATCTCGGCCAAGCCGGGCTCGGCCGACAAGGGAGGTTGACGTGATCGACATGCTCGCTGGCATGTTCGTCGCCGCCGGGGCGCTCCTGCTCGTGGCGTCCGGCGCAGCCAAGCTGCGGCACCCGAGTACCGCGGCCACGCTGGTCGTGCGCCTGCTGCGCCGGCCTGCCCGCGAGCGGTTGCGGGCGGTCTTGCTGGTGCGGATCGCCGGCGCCGGCGAGCTTGTGGTGGGGCTCGCCGTGCTGATCACCGGTGCGCGGCCCGCCGTGGCGCTGCTCGCTCTCGCCTACCTCGCCTTTGCGGCAGTAACTCTGACGTTGCTGCGCGCCGGCGCCCGCGCCTCGTGCGGGTGCTTCGGCAGCGCGGACAGCCCGCTCGGCCCCGGACACCTTGTCCTGAACGTCCTGGCCTGCGTCGCCGGGTTCGTGGCGGTGCTCCGCCCACCCGGACCCGGTGTCGGGTTGCTCGGCGGCAGCGCCGCGACCGCGGTCACGGCCACGGCGCAGGCGGTGCTGCTCGCCGCGCTCGGTTATCTTGCGGTCACGTCGCTGCCGACTCTGCTCGCCGACCGGCGGGCGCTCGTTCGATCGATCACACCGCAGGAGTCCTGATGCTGGCCCTCGTCCTCGTCGAGACCGTGCTGCTCGCCGTCCTCACCGTGCTCGTCGCCGGGCTGTTGCGCGCGTACGGCACCGTGCTGCAGCGGCTGCACCAGCTCGACGGCAGCGGCACGCCTGGTCGCCAGTTCGACCTGCTGCCACTCGCCCGTCCGATGCCTCCGCTCGACACCCCCGAGCCGGCTATCACCGACTCGGGTGCAGCGCACGACATCGCCGGCGAGACGCTGGACGGTCAGCTGGTCAGCGCGCGCGTCACCGACGTCGAGCACGACACCCTGCTGCTGTTCCTGTCCAGCGGCTGCTCGTCGTGCGAGGTGTTCTGGACCGAGCTCGCCCAGCCGGTGCCGCTGCCAACCGGCACCCGCCTGCTGGTCGTCCCGCAGGGGCCGCGCGAGGAGAGCCGGTCCGACCTGCTCGCCATGGCGCCGGACGGGCTCGACGTGATCATGTCCTCCGACGCCTGGCGCGACTACGAGGTGCCGGGCTCGCCCCACATCGTGTTCGTCGACGGCCGGACCGGGCGCATCCGCGGCGAGGGCACCGGGCAGTCGCTGCGTCAGGTGTGCGAGCTGCTGGCCCGTTCCACCGGTGACGTCGCCTTCGTCAACGGCATCGGCGTCGGGGTGCCGAGCGCCGACGTCCGCAAGCCGGCGCGCGACGCCGAGCAGGAAGCACTCGTCGACCGCGAACTGCTCGCGGCCGGCATCGTCCCCGGCGACCCGCGCCTCTACGGCGGCCCGTGATGGCGACGATCGCCGCTCACGGGCTGCGGGTCGAGCTGCCGCACCGCTTCGAGGCCCGGCTGTACCTGCGTCCGGCCGAGTTCGGGCATCCGGACGAGTCGATGAACCCGGTGCTGCACCTGGCCAACTTCGCGCTACCGCCAGGGCGCGGCGACTTCGGCACCGGCGCCGTCGAGCGCATGGGACCGGCGCACGTGTTCTCGTCGCTGCTGGAATACGACGCTGAGGAGGCCGGCCGGCCACTGTTCGCGGCCCGCGGCCTGCCCAGGCCGGTCGTTACGGAGTTCGCGGCCAACGCGTTGCAGCGCCGCCTGCCCGGCCAGCTCGGCGTCCAGCGCTTCTTCACCGAACAGCACCGCGCCTTCTGCCTGTACGTCGTCCTCGGCTCGCGCCGGCACGCGAGCTCACTCGTTGCGCAGCTGCACGACGTCCTGGATGGATTGGAGGTGCAGGCGTGGCGACAACCCTCGTTGAACGTCTAGTCACCAAGCTGGCCGGCACCGGCTCGCGGAAGGCAAGCCGGCGCGGGTTCCTGGCCGCGGCCACCCTCACCGGCACGGCTCTGGCCGTCGATCCCTGGGGCTATCTGACGAAACCGCAGAGCGCGTACGCGTCGGTGTGTGGGCCGGGTGCCAGCTGCAGCGCCGGCTGGTCGGCGATGTGCTGCTCGATCAACAACGGGCAGAACACCTGCCCGCCCAACACCTACCCGGGCGGGTGGTGGAAGGCCGACCGCTCGTCGTTCTGCGGCGGCGCCGCCCGCTACTACATCGACTGCAACGCCAAGCCCGGGCACCACTTCCACTGCCATTGCAACCAGAGCAACTGCGACCACCGCTACGTCGCCTGCAACGTCTTTCGCTACGGCCAGTGCAACACCCAGGTGCACGGCGTCACCGCAGTCGTCTGCCGTCAGATCAGTTGCCTGCCACCCTGGCAGCTCTACCCGGGCAAGTGCGGGCATTCGAGCGCCACCGACAACAACACCGCGAAGCACAATGCGCCGTGCCTGACGAAAGCCAACACCTACCCCCGCTACGTCACCTTCCCGAAGGCCGAACACGTGCTGCACCGCGACGAGTCGCTGCGCGCCGGGCAATACCTGACGTCGACGGACCAACACACCACCTGCGTCATGCAGGCCGACGGCAACTTCGTCATCCGCAACGAGCGCGGCGTCATCTGGCAGACCCGCACCGCCGGCGTCGCTCGGGGCGGACGGGTCACCATGCAGGCCAACGGGCGGTTGGCGGTGCTCGACGTCGACGGCGTCGTCCGATGGCAGAGTCCGGCCCCGCGAAGCAGCGGACGGCCCGCGATGCGCCTCGACAACGACGGCCGCATGTCGGTGTGGTTGAACCACGGCACCGTCCTGGTCTGGCGCACGAACACCCGGACGCCGTGAGAAGGGGAGTCCGATGATCGTCGTCGTGGCCCTGGTAGTCGCCGCCGCCGCCGCCGTTCGCGGCGTCTGGTCCCCGTGCGGGCTGTCCATGCTGTCGGCACTGAACCCGATGTCCGAGCGAGCCCGCGGACACCGCTTCGGCGGCACCGTGGCGTGGTACGTGGCCGGCGCCGCGGTCGGCGGTGGGTTGCTGGGCGCCGGCTGCGCGCTCGTCGCCTCTGGGGTCGGTCGCCTGCCGCTCACCGAGCGGTGGACGTGGGCGGTGGTGCTCGGCGCAGCGACCGTCGCGGTGCTGTCGGACTCCGCGCTGACCCGGTTCGCCCTGCCCGTACATCCGCGCCAGGTCGACGAGCGCTGGCTGAGCACCTACCGGCGCTGGATCTACGCGGGCGGGTTCGGGCTGCAGATCGGCACCGGCTTCGCGACCTACGTCATGACCGCCGCCGTCTACCTGACCGCAACCCTCGCCGCGCTCACCGGCAGCGCAGGTCACGCCCTGCTGGTCGGGCTGGTCTTCGGCACCGTCCGCGGGCTGGCCATCCTGCTCGCGGCGGGCGCCCGCACGCCCGACGCGCTGCGTGCGCTCATGGCCGCGATCGACCGGCGTGCGACGACGTCGCTGCTGACCGTGGCCGCGCTCGAGGCCGCAGTCGGCGCGGGGGCGGCCTGGTTCGTCGGCGGCCCACTAGCCGCCGGAGCTGTCGCGTTGGCGCTGGGCACACTGACCGCGTGGCCGTCTATCTCGCCTGGACCGGGACGCCTGTTCCCCTCGATACCCCTGGGCCATGGCGAGAGCTACTGGCCGGCCCGCCGAACGTCGTCCTCATCGACAGTGACGACCGCCAATCGCGGGTCTTCCACGAACTGAAGTGCGCGCTGCCGCCGGACACCGCCGTGTTCGTCACCCGCCTGGACACCCGGCCGAAGGTCAAGAACGTGCCGCCCGGCACGCTGGCGTGGCTGCGAACCCGGTTGCCCCTGCCCGACCGATAGACCTGCCGGACCGGCGGGACTGACGGCCCTGCGACGGGGTAACAAATCGCTGCATGCAGACGCTGCGCACCCCGTCGAGTGGATGCGCGAGCTCGTCCTCGACCGCCTCGGGCTCACCGGCATCACGCTGGTCGGGCAGGACTGGGGCGGGCTGATCGGCCTGCGGCTGGCCGCCGAGCATCCCGAACACGTCACCCGGATAGTGGCCGCCAACACGTGCCTACCTACCGGGGACGTGGACATGCCCGAGATCTGGCAGCGATCCTGACCTTCGTCGGCCGGACCCGGTAAGTGCGATTTGCCCCCCTCGTCACATTGACGGAAAATAGGAGCGAGGGAGGAATTGCTGATGATTGTTCTCGGTCTGCGCCGCTCCGTGCGCACGATCGCGGTACTGACCGTGATCTGCGAGCGCTGCGGCAACCCCGCCGCCCACCGTCTGGTCCGCCGCAGCCGCCGCATCGTGGTGCTGTTCCTGCCGCTGGTCGCCGTCTCCCGGTCCTGGGCCATGACATGCACCTACTGCGCACACGCCACCGCCCTGTCGCCGGCTCGGGTGGACGAGCTGCTCGACGGTGCCGCACCGCGCCCCGTACCGCAGATCCGACCCGCGCAGCGCTACTGACGCTCCTCAGCGGGCCAGCAGGGCAGCGGGCCCGCAGGGCCCGCAGGCCAGCGGATAGCCTCTGCGCCATGCTGCTCAGCGACCGCGACATCCGCGCCGAGGTCGAGGCCGGTCGGCTGGCCGTCGAACCGTGGGACCTGGCGCTGGTGCAGCCCTCGAGCGTCGACATGCGCCTCGACCGCTTCTTCCGGGTTTTCAACAACTCCCGCTACACCCACATCGACCCCGCCGCCCAGCAGGACGACCTGACCACTCTCGTCGAGCCCGAGGGCGAGGACCCCTTCGTCCTGCACCCTGGTGAGTTCGTGCTCGGCTCGACGCTCGAGATCGTCACCCTGCCCGACGACCTCGCCGGGCGGCTAGAGGGCAAGTCCAGCCTTGGCCGCCTCGGGCTGCTGACCCACTCGACCGCCGGCTTCATCGACCCGGGGTTCACCGGCCACATCACGCTCGAGCTGTCGAATGTCGCCAACCTGCCAATCA
This sequence comes from uncultured Jatrophihabitans sp., assembly GCF_964244045.1. Lineage (NCBI taxonomy): Bacteria > Bacillati > Actinomycetota > Actinomycetes > Jatrophihabitantales > Jatrophihabitantaceae > Jatrophihabitans > uncultured Jatrophihabitans sp. The sequence continues at coordinate 149,429 of NZ_CAXTHK010000003.1, forward strand.
CGCTCTGGCCGGGCATGAAGATCGGCCAGCTCTGCCTGTTCCGGCTGTCCAGCGCTGCCGAACACCCGTACGGCTCGTCGGTGTACGGCTCGCGCTACCAGGGCCAGCGCGGACCGACCCCGAGCCGCTCGTACCTCAACTTCCAGCGCTGGCCCACGGCCTGAGCGACGGGTGACTCAGCCGGCGAACTCGCTGGCCAGCACCTTGCCGACCTTGACCAGGACTGCCTGCGACTCGGCGAGCCCAACCTTGTTGCCCACCGGTGAGCGCAGCGCGACCTCGAACAGCCCCTGGTCGGCAAGCAGATCGAGGTTGACGGTCGGTGAGCCGCTGACGGGGTAGATGACGGCCGCCTTCCCGACGCCGGCCACCCGCTTGGGACCGAACCGGCCGGTGTTGTCACGGACCCGGTCGTAGGCCTCGCGCTGGTCGTTGCCGATGCCAAGGATCGTCACGGTCAGCGTCGGGAAGGAGTCGTTCTTGGGAATGTAGAAGCACCGCCGGTGAAACGCCTTGGGTGTCACCGCGTTCCCGACCGCGGCCGCCGCCGACTCCGTAGTCAGCAGTGAGCACACGTTCGGCCAGGCTGACCTCGCGACCGAGCCGGGCGCGTAGACGTAGTGCTTGCCGTTAGCGGTAACGGCCGGCGCAGCCCTGATCTCGGCCGGTGCGCTGCTCGAGCAGCCCGTCAGCACCGTCGATGCCGTCAGTGCGGCGCCAATCAGCGCGCTCAGCAGGACCCGGGCCCGGCGGGGCGCAGCAGCGACCACGGCACCTTCTTCGTCGAAGATCAAGCAGGGCTATCGGGACGGAGTATCACAGGTAGCGGGCGGTCAGCGCGACGTCATCCGCTCAGTTCTTCGCTGGCGGTCAGGATCTGGACGAGCGTCCCTATCTCGCCGTCGGAGGCCGCGAGCGTGATAGCGGGCAGCGACTTGGTCAACATCTCGAGCAGCTCCTCGCGCCCGACCGAACCGGGCCCAGGCTCGACGTTGTCGGCGATCCAGCGAACGACGCACTCCTCGACGAATGCCACCCAGCCGTGGACCGCCAGCGAGGCCCGCGCGCTCAGGGTGAAGCCGAGCTGATCGACGACGGCGATGATGCGCTGGGCCATCGTTGCGCGGGTTGCGTCGAAGATCGCCCGCATCTCGGCGTCGCCGCTGGCCGCACCGCGGACCAGCGACTTGTAGTTGTCGGGATTCTCCTCGACGTAGGACATGAAGGCGTCCAACGCATGGCGCAGTGCCTCGACCGGGGGCTGGGCAAGGTTGGGCTCGGTGCGCCGGATCATCTCGCCGGCTGCGGCCCGGGCCACCTCGACGTGGAACTCTCGCTTGGAGGCGAAGTAGTGAAACAGCAGACCGCGCGAGATGCCGGCCTTCTGGGCGATCAGCTCGACGGAGAGCTCGTCCAGGGTGCGGGTGGCCAGCATCTCCACGCCGAGCTCGATGAGCTGCGCGCGCCGGGCCTCGGGGCTGAGCCGGACCCGCTTCGCCGGGGGGTGCACGCCACCAGCTTAACTGCTATTGAACGCGAGTCAACGACGCTCCCGCGGTTCTGTCGTTTAGGATCATCGTGATCGGTCTCGGCCGGTCGACGTGCTGGGGGCGCGTACCTGTTCATGACGTGCTGCACCCCGACAAGGAGTCGACCATGACGCGCAGAGCGTTGGCCGTGTTCGCCGTCGTCGCCGCCGGCCTCATCGCCCCGGCTGGCGTAGCCCAGGCCTCCCCGGCGCCGGCCGCCCCCACCGGGCTGCACGTCGCGAGTGCGGGTGCCACCTCGTTCACGGTGGCCGTGAATCGCTCGGCGAACGCCACCGGGTACCGGCTCTACGCCTCGACTACGAAGTCCGACCTGTACTACCCGATCACCCGGGGCTACCACTCCCGGCTGTACGCCGCGCCGAGAATGACGCTCGCCGGCCTGCCGCGCACCTCGCGCCCGTACTACTACCGCGTCGTCGCGAGCACCAAGACCCGCACGAAACTCTCTGCCGCGATCCCCACCGCCGGCCTGCAGCCGTCAGCTCCCTCTTCGCTGGCTGCCGCCGCCGGCGCAGCCGGGAACCGGCTGGCCTGGCGCAGCAGCTGGGCGACGTCGTTCGTCATCGCGCAGGCCACGAACTCGGCCATGACGACCGGTCGGCGCAACTACTACGTCGGCAACGTGCACCGCTTCACGCCGTACGGGCTCACGCGTGGCGTGACCTACTACTTCCGCGTCCAGGCCGCCAACTACGGATCGCGCTCGGCGTGGTCGGGAGTCACCAAGATCGCCGCTACGACGAGCGAACAGGCCGTGCGGGTGATCACGTACAACTTGCTCAAGAAGACCTCGGACGGCACCCGCAACGACAACGCCACCGAGGTGATCGCGCCCTACGCCCAGCGGGTCGTTAAGCAGGCGGCGCTGCTCAAGGCCTCACCGGCCGATGTCATCGGCGTCCAGGAGGCCGGCTACTACCTCGGCTCGGGCGCACACCCGTCCGACCGGCAGGCCGACGCGCTGACCCGGCTGCTGCCCGGTTATCGCGTCGCCCCAACCGAGAAGCTGAGCTATCCCAACTACGGCACCAACTTCCAGGGCTACGTCATCTACAACACGGCGACCGTCAGCCTCGTCGATCCTGATCCTGCCCACTGCTCCTGCGGTGTCTTCGAGATGGACAGCACGCCCGGGCACCGGGCGATCTACGCGCAGCTGCAGCTGAAGTCCGGGGCCCGGTTCCTGTTCGTCAGCCCGCACCTGGCGAACCCGTTGAACAGCGACGCCACGCGACTGGCTGAGGTGCACAGGTTGTTGGCCGAGGTGGCGAGCTACAACACCGCCCACCTGCCGGTCGTGTACGCCGGTGACTTCAACTCCGACATGCGCAAAGGCAAGATCGACGTACCGGGCAACGCGATGCATGTAACGCTGGACGAGGCGAGCCTGGTCGCGCAGACGAAGTACAACGCCGCTTACGACAGCTACAACCAGTACCGACGCACGCCCCCGCGCTACGGGATCTACCTCGATCGGATCTTCGTGACGCCGGGCGTTGCCGTCCCCGCGTGGGGCGTGGTCGTCCAGCTGAGTCACGGCCGGTTCGTGGGCGCGATCCCGTCGGACCACAACCCGGTCTATGCACGGGTGATCCTGCCGTCGAGTTGACCGTCGCGCTATTGAACTAGAGTCAACTACCTATTGACTGCAGTTCAACGACCTGGTTAGGCTGACACCATGACGCAGGCACCCGCGCGCCCGGCCACCTCCCCCCCACCCACCACCCGAGACGGGCGCCGGCACCTCGGCGTGCTCGTCATCGGCTCGGGCTTCGCCGGGCTCGGCGCGGCAATCCGACTGCGTCAGGACGGCCGCGACGATTTCCTGGTCATCGAGCGGGGCAGCGAGGTCGGCGGCACCTGGCGCGACAACACCTACCCGGGTGCGGCCTGCGACGTGCCCTCACACCTGTACTCGTACAGCTTCGAGCTCAACCCGCGCTGGTCGCGTTCGTTCTCGCCGCAACCCGAGATCCAGGATTACCTGCGCACCGTGGCGGCCAAGTACGACGTTGCCCGCAAGCACCTGTTCGACACCGAGGTCACCCAGGCCCGATGGGACGCCACGACCACCCGCTGGCTCGTCGACACGACCAACGGCGAGTTCAGTGCCGACGTGCTCGTCGGTGCGGTCGGGGCGTTGGCCGAGCCCAACCTGCCCGACATCAAGGGGATCGAGAACTTCCAGGGCGAGATCTTCCATTCCGCCCGCTGGAACCACGACGTGTCGCTACGCGGGAAACGGGTCGCCCTCATCGGTACGGGTGCCTCGGCCATCCAGGTCGGGCCGGCGATCGCAGGCAAGGACAGTTCGGTCGGCGTCGCGCAGCTCGACGTCTACCAGCGCACCGCACCGTGGGTCATGCCCCGCCACGACCGGCCGTACTCGAAGCTCGAGTCGCTGGCCTACCGGCACGTCCCGGGTCTGCAGCGGGTCGCGCGCGAGGCCATTTATTGGGGCCGCGAGACGTACATGATCGGCTTCGGCTACAAGCCAGGAATTCTCAAGGCGGCTCAGAAGATCGCCGAGCGCAACATCGCCAAGGGCATTGCGGACCCGGAGCTGCGGGCCAAGGTGACACCCGACTGGCAGATCGGCTGCAAGCGCATCCTGATCTCGAACACCTGGTACCCGATGCTCGCGCAGGACAACGTCGAGCTGGTCACCGACGGCATCGCCGAGATCCGCGAGAACGCCATCGTCAGCACCGACGGCACCGTGCGCGAGGTCGACGCGATCGTGGTGGCGACCGGATTCCACGTCACCGATTCGCCGACCTACGAGCGCATCATCGGCGCCGACGGCCGCTCGTTGGCGCAGGTGTGGGCCACCCACGGGCAGCAGGCGTATCGCGGCGCCGCCGTGCACGGCTTCCCGAACCTGCTCTTCGTCGTCGGCCCCAACACAGGCCTCGGGCACAGCTCGATGGTTCACATGATCGAGTCGCACCTGAACTACCTGTCCAGCGCGCTCGCCACGATGGACGCTGCGAACCTGGAGACCTTCGAGGTGCGCGCCGACGTCCAGCGCCGGTACAACGACAAGCTGCAGAACCACATGAAGCAGACCATCTGGACGACCGGCGGCTGCGCAAGTTGGTACCTCGACGCCCGCGGGAACAACACCACCCTGTGGCCCACGTTCACGTTCGTCTTCCGCCGTCAGACCAAGCATTTCGACGTCACCGCGTACGAGACCACCACCCGCACGACCCAACACACGGAACTTCTAGGGAGCACCTCATGACCGACTTCAAGGGAAAGGTCGCCGTCGTCACCGGCGCGGGATCGGGCATCGGCCGCGCGCTGGCCTACGACCTTGCACGTCGTGGGGCGAAGCTGGCGGTGAGCGACGTCGACGCCACCGGCCTGGCCACCACCGTCAAGCAGATCCGGGTCATCGGCGCGCCGGTGCACAGCGCGTCGCTCGACGTCACCGACCGCGCCGCCGTGCTCAGCTACGCCGACGAGGTCGCCGCGCACTTCGGCGGCGTCAACCTGATCTTCAACAACGCCGGCATCGCCTTCACCGGCGACATCACGGCCATGAGCTTCGAGCAGATCGAGCGGGTCATGGACGTCGACTTCTGGGGTGTCGTCCACGGCACGAAGGCGTTCCTGCCGCACATCATCGCCTCCGGCGACGGGCACGTCGTCAATATCTCCAGCCTATTCGGGTTGCTCTCGATCCCCGGCCAGAGCGCCTACAACGCGGCGAAGTTCGCAGTGCGCGGGTTCACGGAGGCGCTGCGCCAGGAGATGCTGATCGCCGGCCACGACGTGCGCGTCACCTGCGTGCACCCCGGCGGCATCAAGACCGCGATTGCCCGCAACGGCGGCGCCGTCGAGGGTCAGGACGCCGCGAAGCTGGCCGAGTACTTCGACGCGAAGCTGGCCAAGACCACACCCGAAGCCGCCGCCAAGTCCATCCTGCGCGCGGTGCAACACAACCGACCGCGGGCCGTCGTCGGCATCGATGCCAAGGTGCTGGACGTCCTCGTCCGCATCGTCGGGCCGGCCTATCAGCGTCTCGGTGCCGCCCTGGGCGGACATGCGAACAAGCTTTCCGCCGCTGCCTCGACTCCGGTCGGATCGACGGACACCGCCGACACCCGCGCGAGCGCCTGACCCCCCTCCCCTGCCCTCCCAGCCGCTGCCCTTTTGGTGATCGGGAGATCGTAAGCTCCGGCCATGACATCACCGTCGGTAGACGCCGCGGGGCGCACCGTCCTGACCGGCATCAGCTCCCGCGCGTTCGAGCACCCGGCCGATCGAGCGGCGCTGACCGCGCTGCGCTCAGTGCCCGGCTTCGACCAGCTCATCAAGCTGGCGTCGGGCATGCTGCGCGAACGGCAGTACCGGCTGGCCTACCTGGCCTCCTCGGTGCGGGTCGGCCCGCGCCAGTTCCCTGATCTCGACGCGCTGCTGAGCGAGGTCGTCGGCGTACTCGACACGTCGGAGCGTCCCGAGCTCTACGTCGTGAACGATCCGGTGCCGAATGCGATGACCCTCGGCGTCGACCGGCCGTTCATCACCATCACCAGCGGACTGTACGAACTCACCGACAACGACGAACGGCGCTTCGTGCTCGGCCACGAGGTCGGCCACGCAATGTCGGGGCACGCGCTGTACCAGTCGCTGCTGATGCACCTGCTGAACCTGGCCGGGTCGTTCGGCTGGGTGCCGGCCGGCGGGCTGGGCCTGCGCGCCCTGATCGCGGCACTGCGCGAATGGCAGCGCAAGGCCGAGCTGTCCGGCGACCGGGCCGGGCTGCTCGCCGGCCAGGACGTCGACGCCGCGCTGCGACTGCAGATGAAGATGGCCGGTGGCGCACACCTCGACCGCATCGACGCCGACGCGTTTCTGGCCCAGGCAGCGGAGTACGAGGGCGCCGGCGATCTGCGCGACGGCGTGCTGAAGCTGCTGAACACCGAGCGCACCACGCACCCCTTCTCTGTCGTCCGGGCGGCCGAGATCCGGCGCTGGGCCGCGTCGGAGGAGTTCGAGCGCATCCTGGCCGGCGATTATCCGCTGCGCGCCGACGACCGCGACGCGTCGTTCACCGAGACGGCCAAGGAGGCAGCGCGGACCTACCGCACCCGGATCGAGGAGTCCAGCGATCCGCTCGTCGGCGCGGTGCGCAACGTCGGGGCGACGGTGGGTACTGCGGCCGAGAGCGTCGTCGATTGGTTCAACCGGGTCGCCCGCGGCCCCGAGCCGGCCGGGCGACACGCCACCGACGACTCCGAACCGACCCCCGATCCGGGTCTGTAACTCCTGCGGGAACCCGGCGGCTGCGTCGCGGGTTGAACACACGAGGGTCGCGATGACCCGGGCCGGAGGTGCGCGATGAACGTCGGCAAGGTACTGCTCGTCCTGCTGGCCATCTGGATCCTGATGGGTGTTGTCGGGTTCCTGATCAAGGGTCTGTTCTTCCTGTTCATCATCGCCCTCGTGCTGTTCGGGTTCACCCTGGCCACCGAGGGTCGACGGCGGGGCATTCTGAAGCGCTGACTTCTGCCTTTGGAAGGCAAGGCACAGCGACGAAGGACTCCATGTAGCCGGTTCGGCGCGCTCTCGGCTCGCGTTTCGTTCGGATCTTCATGCAAGAATCCCCGAATTTGCTGGGCTCAGGGTGGTGGGAGCCCGCCTTTTCCGCTAAAATCGAATACGTGAGCGAAACGCTGGAGCGGCCCGACCTGACGGTCGCGCTCGCCGCCGCCCACGCCGCGATCGACGCACTCCGAGCGGGAGAGCTGACCAGTTACCCCGACGAGGATGTCACCGCGCTGCTGCGCGAGACCGAACGGCTGCGTCACCGCCTGGAGACCGTGGATCACGCCCAGATTCTGGAACTGGAACGCCGCGGAATCGCGATCACCGTCGGAGCGCGCACGGTGCCGCGATTGCTGGGTCACCTGCTGGACATCGATCCAGGGGAGGCCCGCGCCCGCCACCACGCCGCCGGCGCCCGCCGCGCGTTGACGGGCGAGCTGCTGCCACCGGCGTACCCGGTGGTCGCGGCAGCCCAGGCTGCGGGGATGTTGTCGGCGCGGCAGGCTCGGGTGATCACCGACTGCATCGAGAAGCTGCCCGACGCAGTCAAAGACCAGGGTCCCGTGGTGGAGGCCCGCCTGGTCGGGCTCACCCGCGAACTGCACCTCACCCCGCAGCAGCTGGCCCAAGCTGCGCAACGCGAGACCGACTGGCTGGATCAGGACGGCAAGTTCCGCAACGTCGACTACCGCCGTAAGCAGCGCACCCTCAGCATGCACACCCGACCCGACGGTTCCTGCACCGGTTCGTTCGAGGGCACCGCCGAGCTGGGCGAGTTCCTGCAGGTCGTCTTCGACTCCCTCGCCGCCCCCAAACCCGAGAGCAACGGCGTCAAGGACACCCGCACCCCCGGGCAGCGCCGCCACGACGGGCTGCTCGACGGAGTGAAGATGATCGTGCGCGGCGGCCTGCCGGACGCCGGCGGCGTGTCCACCACCGTGGTGCTCACCATGACCGAAGAACAGTTCACCCGCCGGGAGGGATTCGCGACCACCGCCCACGGCGCGCAAGTCCCGTGGCTGAGGCGCTGTCCTGGTCCGACGGCGACACCCGCGTCATGACCGTCGTGTTCGACAGCCTCAAAGCGGTCACCGCCTACAGCACCTGCCACCGCATCTTCACCGAAGGCCAACGACTAGCCATGGCCGCGAGACGGCGGCTGCAGCTTCCTCTCCTGCACCGCACCACCAGGCTGGTGCGAAGCCCACCACGTGAACGAATGGCAACACAGCCACCGCACCAGCATCGACGACGGTGTGCTGCTGCGTGGATATCACCACCGCGAGTTCGAACGTCTCGGATTCCGCCTGGACATGCGCGATGGCCGACCCGTCTGGGTTCCACCACGATGGCTCGACCCGCAACAACGACCCATCAGCACGTAACGCTCCCGCTCGTCACTGCGGTACGGCCAGGCCGGAGACGAACGCGTCCCGGACCAGCGTCTGCGCCGTCACCGGGTCATCGACTGCGGCTGCGGAGCAGAGCACGCAGCCGGGGCGCACCCTCGCCCACCACACGCCGTCGACGGGCAGGAAGACGATGTGCGCCCGCACCCGGTCGATGCTCACGCGGTGGTCGAAGGCCACGTCCTCGGCGGTCTGCTTCAGCAGTGCCCAGTCCAACTCCGTCCGTCGCTGCGGCAGCAACCGACCCCACACGTGGTGATCGTCGAAGACGGCTTGTGCCGCCGCCTGGAGCTCCGGGCGGTCAGCGAGGGCGTCGAAGTCCGGCGGGTCGCACACCGCCTGCCAACGCGCGAGAAGGTAGCGCGCCCGATTGCGCCCACGGTCGACGCCAGGCGCCGGTGCCGGTCGATCGGCGAACTGCACCTCGAGTAGCTGCTGCCACCAGGACGCCCACTGCTGACCGGCCGCGCGCAAGTCGACAGCGACGTCGGCAACCGAGATACCCGCCAACGGCGGGATATCCAACGCGCCCGGCACGTCGAGCCCTGAGATGTCGAGACCGGCGGCGTCCCGCACGAACAGCCCGATCTGCAGAACGTCGCTGTCGCCCTGGTCCACCCGCCAGGACAGCGGTGGGTCGTCCAGCAATCTCACGACCCGCAGACTACGCGCGGATCGTCCCGGCCAGGTGCGGTTTGCCGGAGCGGGCGGCGCGGACGTCGAGGTCCCAGCCGCCGTGGGTCGCTACCGCACCGATCGCCACCGTCGAGGGCAGCGGGACGGGCAGCTTGAATGCGACATCGGCGGTGAACGCGTCCGGCAGGCGACCCTCGAGCGAAGCCAGCGTCCGGGCCTTGAGCCACATGCCGTGCGCGATGGCGCTCGAGAACCCGAAGGCTCGGGCGCTCAGCGAGTGCAGGTGGATGGGGTTGCGGTCGCCCGACACGGCGGCGTAGCGGCGCCCCTCATCGCCCGGCACCCGCACCTGGGCCACGGCTCCGACCTGGGGGCCCAGCTCGGTCCGCTCACGCTTCTCGCCCGCCGCCGGCTTGCCGCGACGCAGGTAGGTGCTGCGGCCCGTCCACACCGACTCGCCGTCGACGGTGACGTCGGCGAGCAGGTCGAGGGCCCGGCCGGCCGGGTGCGGGCGCAGGTTCGCGGCCCGCACCGAGTACGAGAACATCTCGTCCGCGGTGACCGGCCGGTGCACGGTTATTGCGTTGTTGACGTGCACCAATCCGACCAGGGGGAACGGGAACGTCCCCTCGGTCATCAGCGCCACCGACAGCGGGAACGCCAGCACGTGCAGGTACGTCGGCGGCAGCACATCCGAGACGCGGAACCCGCAGACGTCCTGATAGGCCCGCAGGTGGTCACGGTCGATGGGCTGGTCGGCCAGCGTGTAGCTCGACTCGGGTAGCGACGACCCGCGGTGCAACGGCCCCGTGACCGCGGCCTTCGCGTACAGCGGCAGCAGCGAGGGCGCTGACGTCAGCTCCGGCACGGTCAGGCTCCGACCAGGTTCTGCCCGCAGACTCGCAGCACCTGCCCGTTGACCCCACCGGCCCCAGGCGAGGACAGCCACGCCACCGCCTCGGCGACGTCGACGGGCAGGCCGGCCTGCTGCAGGGACGACAGCCGGCGGGCTACCTCGCGGGTGGCAAGCGGCATGGACGCCGTCATCTCGGTGTCGATGAACCCGGGCGCGATCGCGTTGATCGTCGACGCGCCGTGGGCGGCGAACGCCGATGCTGACGAGCGCACCAGGCCGATGACGCCCGCCTTCGTTGCGCCGTAGTTCGTCTGGCCGCGGTTGCCGGCGAAGCCGGTCGTCGACGACAGGCACACGACCCGCGACTGGTCGTTGAGCTGGTCGCTGTCCAGCAGCGCAGCGTTGATGTTCAACTGCGATTGCAGGTTCACAGCGATGACCGAATCCCACTGCTCGGGCTTCATGTTGGCCATCAGCTTGTCGCGGGTGATACCAGCGTTGTGGACGAGGATGTCCAGGCCGCTCGTGTACGCGGTGAGGTGTGCGAGCAACCGCTGCGGCGCCTCGGCGGCGGCGACGTCGAGGTGCAGAGCGGTGCCACCGACCTCGTTGGCCACCCGGGCCAGCGCCTCGCCGGCCTGGGTCAGATCGGCGACGATCACGTTGGCACCGTCGCGGGCCAGGACGCGGGCGATGGCCGCGCCGATCCCGCGGGCCGCGCCGGTGACCAGCGCGGTCTTGCCCGCGAGCGGCTGGTCCCAGTCCGCCGGGGCGGGCGCAGTGCCCGGGCCGAGCAGCAGTGGCTGCCCATCGACGTACGCCGAGCGGCCGGACAGCAGGAAGCGCAGGGCCGCGGGCAGCGAGGCCTCGTCGGCGACCCACACTAGGTTGGCCGTCGAGCCCAGGCGCAGCTCCTTGGCCAGCGAGCGGACGATGCCGTCGAGCGCCTGCCGGGTGGCGTCGACGGTGATGTCGGCGCCGTCGGCCGGCAGCCCGAGGACGATCACCCGTCCGGACGGGCCCAGCCGCTTGACGCCCGGCGCCAAGAACTCGCGCAGCGCGGCCAGCTCGGCGGGTGTGGTCAGCGACCGCGCGTCCAGGACGACGGCCGCGACCCGCTCACCGTCGGCGACCTTCTCCAGCGAGTCGACGACTTCGAGCCCGGCCTGGGTGAACAGCTTTTTGAGAGCAGCGCTCGGCCTGCCGGTGGTCGAGCCCACCAGCACCGGCCCCGGCAGCAGCGGGTCGCCGGCCTTGAAGCGGCGCAGCACCGACGGCCGCGGCAGGCCGACCCGCGACGCGACAGCCGAGCCGACCGGGGAGTTGACCAGGTTCAGGTAGCGGTCAGACATCAGTTGGCCTCCAAGATCGCGGTCACGCCCTGGCCACCGGCCGCGCAGATCGAGATCAGGCCACGGCCTGATCCTTTCTCGTGCAGCAGCTTGGCCAGCGCGCCGACGATGCGCCCGCCGGTGGCGGCGAACGGGTGCCCGGCGGCCAACGACGAGCCGTTGACGTTGAGCTTGCTGCGATCGATCGAGCCGAAGGCGCCGTCGAGGCCCAGTCGGGTACGGCCGAACTCGGCGTCCTCCCAGGCAGCGATCGTGGCGAGCACGGTGCCAGCGAAGGCCTCGTGGATCTCGATGAAGTCGAAGTCGTCGAAGGTGAGCTTGTTGCGCGCCAGCAGGCGCGGCACGGCGTAGACGGGCGCCATCAGCAAGCCGTCGTACTTCTTGTCGCCGTGGACGTAGTCCACAGCCGCGGTCTCGGCGTCGACGAAGTGCGCCAGCACCGGCAGCTTGTGCTCGGCGGCCCACTCGTCGCTGGCCAGCAGGACGGCCGAGGCGCCGTCGGTGAGCGGGGTGGAGTTGCCGGCCGTCATCGTCGCCTCGTCGCCGTACTTCTTGCCGAACGCAGGCTTCAGCTTCCCGAGCTTCTCGACCGTCGAGTCGGCCCGCAGGTTCTGGTCGCGCGAGAGGCCGAGGAACGGCGTGATCAGGTCGTCCTGGAACCCGCGCTCGTAAGCGGCGGCCAGGTTGTGGTGCGAGGCGGCGGCGAGCTCGTCCTGCGCCTCGCGGGTGACGCCCCACTCAAGCGTCGTGATCGCCTGGTGCTCGCCCATCGACAGCCCGGTGCGCGGCTCGACGTTCTGCGGGATGGCCGGTGCCAGCTGGTTGGGCCGCAAGCCCGCAAGTGCCTTCAGCCGGGCGCCGGCACTGCGCGCCCGGTTGACCTCGAGCAGCACCGCACGCAGGTCCTCGTTGACGGCGATCGGCGCGTCGGAAGTGGTGTCGACGCCGGCGGCGACGGCGGAGTCGATCTGCCCGAGCGTGATCTTGTTGGCGGTGAGGATGACGGTCTCCAGGCCGGTGCCGCAGGCCTGCTGGACGTCGTAGGCCGGGGTGTCGGCCGACAGCCGTGAGCCGAGCACGGACTCCCGGGTGAGGTTGAAGTCCCGGCTGTGCTTGAGCACCGCGCCGGCGGCGACCTCGCCGAGGCGCTCGTCCTGCAGCCCGAAGCGAGCGACGAGGCCGTCGAGCGTGGCGGTCAGCATGTCCTGGTTGGACGCATGCGCGTAAGGGCCGTTCGACCGGGCGAACGGGATGCGGTTGCCACCGACGATGGCGGCTCTACGACTGTCCACGATGTGACTCCTCAAACGGTTGTTACTGTCCGGTAACAACGGTATCGGCTACTTTTGGTCACGGCAAAGTCGGTGTGACCAAGACGGCCTACCCGAGGGGCGGATATGAGCGAGCGGGAGGTCGGCTGGACCGACGGCCGCAGCTCGCGCTGGGACAGCCACCGCCTCGCGCGACGCGAGCAGCTGATCGACGCCGCGATCGTCGCCGTCAAGGAGCACGGCACCGACGCCGGGATGGACCAGATCGCCGCCGCAGCACGCACCAGCAAGCCGGTGATCTACCGCTACTTCGCTGACAAGAACGAGCTGTACCGCGCCATGGGTGAGCGGATCATCGGCGTGATCGCCCGGGCGCTGCAGCGGGTGGAGGATCAACAGCGCGTGCAGGACCAGTCCGAGCCGCAGGTCATGGTCAAGGCCTCGATCGACGCCTATCTCGAGCTGCTCGGCGACAATCCCGAGCTGTTCCACTTCGTCACCGCACACCGGGCGCTGCACGAGGCCCGGCCCGGCGACCCGACCGCGTTCGAGTTCGCCCGTCCGGTAGCCGACGTGTTGACCGAGTCCCTCGGTCGTCGCCTCGCCGACGTCGGCCTCGACCCGTGCGGCGCGCAGCCCTGGGGCGAGGCCATCGTCGGCTTCATCCAGGCCGCCAGCCTGTGGTGGATCGAGCACCCCGAGGCGATGACACGCGATCAGCTCAGCGACTACCTGGCCGCACTGCTCTGGGGCGGTGTCGCCGGCGTCCTGCAGGGCGCAGGGCAGGACGTCGACGCCCGCCCGGCGCCGGGGATCTTTCCGCCCCTGTGATCGCGGCCTGACTCTGGCCCCTCCCAAGGTGATCAACTGCGGATTCGCGTCGCTCACCAGCAGCAATCCGCAGTTGATCACCTTGCGGCGGGTACAAGTCTGCGCATGACTGCTCTCGCGCCGCTCGAGTCCGTTGACGCCGGCATCATCCAACGCGTGCTGGACGGACGCTGGCACGAGATCCGCGACCGCTCACGCGAACTGGCTAAAGACGCCCGCTTCGCCGTCGAGTACGGAGAAGACACCGAGACCCAGCGGGCCCGGGTGCTCGAGCGGCTGCAGGTACTGGCCGAGCAGGGTTACTCCAGTCATGGCTTCCCTACGCGCTACGGCGGCGGCAACGAGGTCGGCGCGTCGATCACCGGTTTCGAGATGCTGGCCATGGGTGACCTGTCGCTGCTGGTCAAGGCCGGCGTGCAGTGGGGCCTGTTCGGCGGTGCGATCCTGCACCTGGGCACCGAGGAGCACCACGAGCGCTACCTCGCTGATCTGATGACGCTGCGCACCCTCGGCTGTTTCGCGATGACCGAGTCAGGCCACGGTTCCGACGTCGCGTCGCTGCGCACGACGGCCACCTACGACCCGGCCGCCGAAGAGTTCGTGGTCCACACGCCCGAGCCGCTCGCCCGTAAGGAGTACATCGGCAACGCTGCCCGCGACGGACAGCTGGCCGTGGTCTTCGCCCAGCTCATTACCCGCGGCGAGTCGCAGGGCGTGCACGCCTTTATCGTGCCGATCCGCGACGACGAGCACAACGCGATGCCGGGCGTGCGCATCGAGGACTGCGGGCTGAAGGCCGGGTTGAACGGCGTCGACAACGGCCGGCTGTACTTCGACGAGGTACGCATCCCGCGCGCCAACCTGCTCAACCGTTACGGCGACGTCGCTGCCGACGGCACCTACTCCACGCCGATCGAGAACAAGACGGCGCGCTTCTTCACCATGCTCGGCACGCTCGTGCAGGGCCGGATCAGCGTGGCCGGCGGCGCGGGCAGCGCCACCAAGGTCGCCCTCGCCATCGCGGTCCGCTACGGCGACACCCGTTTGCAGTTCGAGCGCCCGGATGGCGCCGAGATCGTCATCAACGACTACCTGGCCCACCAGCGCACGCTGCTGCCCGCCCTGGCCAAGAGCTACGCGCTGCACTTCGCCCAGCTCGACCTCGTCGCCGGGCTGCACGACACCACCCCCGATCTGGACGCCCCGCTCGAGCGCGATCCCGCCGAACAGCCCGGCCGCCGCGAGCTGGAATCCCGAGCGGCCGGTATCAAGGCGGTCGGCACGTGGCACGCCACGCGCACCATCCAGGCCTGCCGCGAGGCGTGCGGCGGCGCGGGCTATCTGGCCGAGAACCGGCTGCCCGGCCTCAAGGCCGACACCGATGTGTTCACCACCTTCGAGGGCGACAACACCGTCCTGTTGCAGCTCGTAGGCAAGGAGCTGCTCACCGGTTATCGCGACCACTTCGGTGCGCTGGACTGGCTGGGCACCACCCGGTTCGTGGCCGACGCCGCGATCGAGTCCGTCGTCGAGCGGATCGGCGGCCGGCGCATCCTGCAGCGGCTCATCGACGCGACCCCGGGCCGCGGCGACGATGCCGATCTGCTCGACCGCGCCTGGCACCTCGAGCTGTTCGACTTCCGCGAGACCCACCTGCTCGACACCCTCGCCCGCCGGCTGCGCAAAGCGGCCGGCGCCGACGACCCGTTCGAGATCTTTAACGCCGCCCAGGACCATATGCTCGCCGCCGCTCGCGCCCACGTCGACAGCGTGCTGCTGCAGTCCTTCCTGCAGGGCATCGAGCGCTGCGACGACGCGGCCGAGCGGGCGCTGCTCGAACAGGTGTGCGACCTGTTCGTGCTGTCCACGATCGAGGCCGAGCGCGGCTGGTTCGCCGAGCACGGCCGGCTGACCAGTCCGCGCTCCAAGGCGGTCATCGCCCAGGTCGACGCGCTGTGCGCCGCCCTGCGTCCGCACGCGCGGGTGCTCGTCGACGCCTTCGGCGTGCCCGACGCAGCACTGGCCGCGCCGATTGCTTTCTCCTAGTGGCCGACGTTCTCCGACCGCGGCTAGACAGCGAGATCGGCCGGCTGAGGCACGTCATCACGCACCGCCCGGGCCGCGAGCTCGACCGGCTGACGCCGTCGAACATGCACGACCTGCTCTTCGACGACGTGCCGTGGGCGGCCCGCGCTCGCGAGGAGCACGACCAGTTCGTCGACGTGTTGACCGGCCGCGGAGCGACCGTCCACCGCTTCGAGGAGTTGCTGGCCGGCGCGCTGGACACCCCCGACGGGCGGCAGTTCGTCGGCGACCGCACCTGCACGCCTGAGCGCTTCGGCGAGCAGATGGCCCATGCGTTACGCAGGCTGTTCGACGACGTCGACGCCCACACCCTGGCCGGGCTGCTCATCGGCGGCGTGCTGAAGTCCGACCTCGGCCTCGGCTCGCTGACCGGCCTGCGCTGGCAGGCGCTGGCCGACGACGACATCGTGCTGCCGCCGTTGCCCAACACGCTGTTCCAGCGCGACAGCTCGGCCTGGATCGGCGACGGCGTCACGGTGAACCCGATGGCCAAGCTGGCGCGCCAACGCGAGTCTGTGCACGCCCGCGCGGTCTACCGCTACCACCCGCTGTTCCGCGCGGCGCCGTTCACCTTCTTCTACGGCGACGACGACCGTGACCACCGCCCAGCCACCCTCGAGGGCGGCGACCTATTGGTGGTGGCGCCTGGCGTCGTCCTGCTCGGGATGGGCGAGCGCACCACGCCGAGCGCCGTCGAGCTGCTGGCGCGCCGACTGTTCAGCGCCCGGACCGCGCACGTCGTCATCGCACTGGACCTGCCGCAGGCGCGGGCCATGATGCACCTGGACACCGTGCTGACGATGGTCGACCGCGCGACGTTCGTCGCCTACCCGCACCTCGACCTCGCCGGCCTGCGAGCCTGGACGGTCACCCCCGGGCAGGACGAGGCCGAGCCGCTGCACGTCGAGGCCGCCACCTCGCTGGCAGCGGCCCTGGGCGACGCCATCGAGGTCGACAAGGTGACGATCCTGCGCGCCGGAAACGACGCCCGGGCCGCCGAACGCGAGCAGTGGAGCGATGGCAACAACTACTTCGCCCTCGAACCCGGCGTCGTCGTGGGCTATGACCGCAACACCGTCACCAACGCCCTGCTCGAGGCACACGGCATCGAGGTGCTCGCCATCTCCGGCGGGGAGCTGGGCCGCGGCCGCGGTGGGGCGCGGTGCATGACGTGTCCCGTCGTGCGCGACCCGCTCGACTGATCAACGATCGTCGACCGAGCCGCCAGCACGATGTCGAAGCGGGTGCGCGTCCACGGGCCCTCGACAGCCCGGCCGTCCGGCGTGGCCGTACCGGGGACTCCTGCCGTGCGAACGGCTTGACCAGCGATTCGCGGACCCCGAACACGCTGTCGCCGCCCAGCTCGGTGCCGGCCACGAAGATGTGCGTGATCACGGTGTCGCAGCCTCGCCAGACGCCCCGAACGCCATGGCGCCGCCGTTGTCGATCCGCGGGGCGCCCCCGACGAAGAACGGGCCGAGCACCGTCGACTCGGTGATGGTGCCGTCGACCTCATGGTTGACGGTGACCGTCTGCATCGACAGTCCCAGCACGTCCGAGAGCAGGACGAACTCCTGCCTCTTTCGTCGGTGATGCGCCCGGTCGCGGTGAGGACGTCGATGGGCGCCGTTCACTCCGCCTCGCTCAGCTGCACCTCTCGGGCGAAGGCGTGCAGGTTGGTGACGAGGGAGGTCAGCACCTCCCGCAGCGGTTCGTCGGGGGTGTCGGCGAAGCTGGCGAGCACGGTCTCGGTGAGCGCCTGCTCGCGCTTGCGCTGTGCGTCGTCGATGGCGGTGTGCGTGCTCATGCAGCGGTGCCCCTCGCGTACGTGGCAACGTCGGCCTACAGGTGCCGAGCATGCGGCGCGTCCGATCCGTCGCCAAGATCGAGCTGTCGGCCTGCGTGTCCCCGTCCGTTCACCTGCCCGTCGCCCAGTTGACACCAACGTCTCGCGCTGATGTATCGTCGTGATACATCGTGTCGAGACGTTTCACTGTCACGACAACGACCAGACAGTCACAGACAGGAGGGTGATCGCGGTGCTCGAGATCGCCGTCCTGGGTCTGCTCAACGAGAGCCCGATGCACGGCTACGAACTGCGCAAACGGCTATCCAGCCTGCTCGGCACGTTCCGCGCGTTCTCCTACGGCTCGCTGTACCCGACGCTGCGCAAGCTGTCGGAAGCCGGCTGGATCTCCGAGGAGGCACCGGTCGAGCCGACCGCCGCCGCCGGTCGTTCGCGGCGGGGCAAACGGGTCTACCGCCTCACCGCCGACGGCAAGGAGCACCTGGCAGAACTGCTGGCCGAGGTCGGTCCGGACGCCTTCGAGGAAGAGGGTTTCGGCGCCCGGCTGGCGTTCTTCGCCCAGACCCGCTCCGACATCCGGCTGCGCATCCTCGAGGGCCGGCGCCGCCGGGTCGAGGAACAGCGCGACGGGATGAAGTCGGCACTGAGCCGCACCGGCCAGCGCGTCGACCGATACACCCGTGAGCTGCACGACCACGGACTCGAGTCCGTCGACCGCGAGGTCCGCTGGCTCGACGAGCTCATCGAGCACGAACGAACGGAACGCCCCGAGCAGTAACCCCGTAGTACCGGCACCATCACCCGCTCCACAGACGCACCATCCCAACTCGAAGGAGGACCCAGATGGGTTCGCAATCATCGGCCGGAAGCATCCGGGTCGCCATCGTCGGCGTAGGCAACTGCGCCGCGTCCCTGGTCCAGGGCGTGCACTTCTACCGCGACGCCGACCCGACGCAGAAGGTCCCCGGCCTCATGCACGTCGAGTTCGGTCCGTACCACGTACGCGACATCGAGTTCGTCGCCGCGTTCGACGTCGACTCCAAGAAGGTCGGCCTCGACCTCTCGCAGGCCATCGAGGCCAGCGAGAACAACACCATCAAAATCTGCGAGGTCCCGCAGCTCGACATCCCCGTCCAGCGCGGCCACACCCTCGACGGCCTCGGCAAGTACTACCGCGAGACCATCACCGAGTCCGACGAGGCCCCGGTCGACGTCGTCGCCGTGCTGCGCGAGACCAAGGCCGACGTCCTGATCTGTTACCTGCCTGTCGGGTCCGAGGACGCTGCGAAGTTCTACGCCCAGTGCGCCATCGACGCCAAGGTCGCGTTCGTCAACGCGCTGCCGGTGTTCATCGCCAGCACGCCCGAGTGGGCCAAGAAGTTCGAGGACGCCGGAGTTGCGATCGTCGGCGACGACATCAAGAGCCAGGTCGGTGCCACCATCACGCACCGCGTCCTGACCAAGCTGTTCGAGGACCGCGGCGTCGAGGTGCAGCGCACCTACCAGCTCAACGTCGGCGGCAACATGGACTTCAAGAACATGCTCGAGCGCGACCGCCTCGAGTCGAAGAAGATCTCCAAGACCCAGTCGGTCACCTCGCAGGTCCCCGACCGCGATCTCGGCGCCCGCAACGTGCACATCGGCCCGTCCGACTACGTCGAGTGGCTCGACGACCGCAAGTGGGCCTTCGTCCGCCTCGAGGGCAAGACCTTCGGCGACGTGCCGCTGAACCTGGAGTACAAGCTCGAGGTCTGGGACTCCCCCAACTCGGCCGGCATCATCATCGACGCCCTGCGCGCGGCGAAGATCGCCAAGGACCGCGGCATCGGCGGCGCGCTGCTCTCGGCGTCGAGCTACTTCATGAAGTCCCCGCCCGTCCAGTACTCCGACGACGAGGCTCGCGTGGCCGTGCAGGACTTCATCGACGGCACCGTCGAGCGCTAAGCAGTTCCTCCCGAGTTGTCCGCGCTTGACCCGGCCGAGTGCTGAGCAAGCGCGGACAACTCGTGACGGAGGATGGACGCGCCCCAGCGCTGCGCCCTACGGTCTTCAGCCATGGGGAACAACGCAGCTGATTCGGTACGCAAGGCGGTCGTGGTCAGTGGTGTCGCCCTGGGGGCGGTCGCGGTGGCCGCGCCAGGAGCATTTGTCTCGACCTACGGGCTGAGAGCCACTCCCGCGACGAAGATCATGACCCGGTTGTGGGGCAGTCGCTCCCTCGCCCTCGGCGCGCTGACCCTGGGCATCACCGACGCCGCATCACGGCGAACGTTGACCACGGTCTCGGCCGCTCTGGGCGTCGGCGACGCCGCGCTCATCCTCGCCGCGGGCGAGGTCGCCGCCTCGTCGCGCGTCCGAGGTGCGCTCACCGCGGCCGCCTTCGTCGCCGCCCACAGTTACCTGCTGTCCCAGGACTAAGGCGCTAGGACGCTCCCACCCGCACCGAGTTGTCCGTGTGTCCCGGAGCTGGGGCAAGGGGACGCGCGGACAACTGCGTCTCGGCGGCCGGGTCGGTCACCAGCGCGTCGAAGGAGTGCTCGTCCGGCGCCGGCCAGCCGAAGCGGTCGCGCAGCTGCGCGAGGTAGTCCTGGTAGGTCGCGCTGTCGACGTAGTTGGCGTGCCGCGGGCTGTCCACATAGGACATGCCACCGCGCAGGTCGGGGTGATCGTCGCGCTTCAGCGCGCGCCACTCCGCCCGGTGCTCGCCGGTCTCGCGGGCGCGGATGTCTATGACGACCAGCTGGGCCATCTCGTCGAAGCGTTTGTACGCGGCGTCGGCGAACTCGATGAACCCGAGCACGTACAGGCTGTCGTGCTCGCGCGAGAAGACGTTGAGGTACAGCTGCGGGTGTCCCTGCCGCCAGGTGAACAGGTCCTCATCGAGGAACGGGACGCGGTGTCGCGAACGTCGTCACGGATCTGGCGCCATGTCGGGTAGTCCGGGTAATCCGTCGGCATGGGGTTGCCGTAGAAGCCCGAGGTGTACTTCGAGCTGATGAAGTGGGCGCTCTCCACCCTGGCTCAACCCGTCGGTTGATTCCCCGGGCGCTCGATCGGACGAGTGTTCTGGTCATGACAACCACCGACTGGATCATCGACATCACGCTCGTGCTCATCGTCCTGCGTCAGGTCCGCGAAGCGCGGATCGATCGCCAGTTCGTGCTCATTCCGGCCGCGATCGTGGCCTTCACCGCCAGCAAGTACCTGCACGCCATTCCCACCGCGGGCAACGACCTGGTACTCATCACCATCTGCGTAGCCGTTGGCACCGCGCTCGGAGTGGCCGGCGGGCTCACCACCCACGTCCGGGTCGTCGAGGGCCAGGGTTACGCCCGGGCCGGCGTTGTTGCTGCCACGCTGTGGGTCGCCAGCATGGGCGCCCGGCTGGCGTTCATCGTCTGGGCCTCGCACCCGGCCGGTGCGGCGGACCTCGGCCGCTTCAGCATGGCCCACCACACCACCGGCGCCGACGCCTGGCAGGACGCCCTCGTGCTGCTAGCACTGTCCGAGGTCGTCGTCCGCCTCGGCCTCATCGTCGCGCGAAGTTACCTCCTCCGTCGGCGCACCGTCGCCGCCGACAACACCCGGCAGCTCGTCACCGCCTGACCTCCCCTCAGTGATCAACAGCGCCGAAACGTCCGCAGCGGACGTTTCGGCGCTGTTGATCACGCATAGGGGTTCAGTTGACGGAGGCGTCTGACGGGTACGTCGAGATGAGCGAGAGCGGCGGCGGCTGCCGGCGCAGCACCCGCGCCCACATGGTGCGTGGTTGCTCGCTGAACAGGTCGTCGGGGCCGCCGGGCAACACCCACCAGGCGCCCTCGGCCAGCTCACCGTCGAGCTGGCCCGGCGACCAGCCCGCGTGCCCGGCGAACACCCGCAGGCTGCGTGCGAGCGGCGCGATGACGGTGACATCGCCGTCCAGGTCGACGGTCGACACGCCGTCCACGACCTCACGGCGATCGGCCGGGTCGTCCCCGGGGCCATCATGACCGGGGCCATCATGACCGGGACCGGCGTCGGCGGCGTCCAGCTGACCGAGGCAGAGCGCGCCGTCGGGCTGCACCGGACCGCCACCGAACACCACTGCCGGGCCGCTGGCAAGATCGACCGCGTCGTGCCAGTCCGGCAGTACCTGCCCGACCGGCGTGTGGCTCGGGCGGTTCAGCACCACGCCGACCGTCCCGCCGCCGTCGTGCTCCAGCAGGTAGATGACGGTGCGCCCGAAGTGCGGGTCGGTCAGCAATGGAGTGGCCACCAGCAGCCGTCCGGCCGCAGGCTCGAGCACCTGCAACGCCGCCCAGTCCGCCGATCCCATAGGCACATCTTGCCTTCGCCGTGCGCGACCGTCACCGGCTGGGACACTGGAGACGTGGCCCTGCGGACGCATCACCTGTTGTCCGCGCTGGGCGACTCCCGCTTCCGGCGGCTGTTCCGGGTGCGGTTGGCCGGGCAGTTCGGCGACGGGGTCTTTCAGGCCAGCCTGGCCGGCGCCGTCCTGTTCGACCCGCAGCGGGCCGGTCACGCCGCCGATGTCGCGGCGGCGTTCGCGGTGCTGCTGCTGCCGTATTCACTCATCGGCCCGTTCGCCGGCGTCTTCATCGACCGCTGGTGGCGGCGCCGGGTGCTCGCGGTGGCGAACCTCGTCCGGGCGGTCGCCGTGCTGGGGGTCGCGGCCGAACTGGCCGCGGGCGTGCACGGGGTGCCTTTCTACGCTTCCGGCCTGGTCGTGATCTCAATCAGCCGGTTCGTGCTGTCGACCCTGTCCGCAGCACTTCCCCGGGTGGTGGCCGAGACGGAGCTCGTCACCGCGAACGCCCTGAACTCCACCGCCGGGACGATCGCGGCGGCGACCGGCGGCGGGCTGGCCATCGGCCTGCGCTCGCTGCTGGGCAACAGCAGCGTCAACTACGGACTCGTGGCCACTCTTGCTGTGGTTCCCTACGCCGTGGCTTCGTTGAGCGCCCTGCGCTTCACCCTGCGCGAGCTCGGGCCGTCCGAGGACGAGCGCCGCCGGCGTGAGACGCCGCGCGAGGTAGCGCGCGGGTTGGCAGCCGGCGCCCGCACCGTGCGCAGCCTGCCGAACGTCGAGCGCGGGCTGGCCATGATCGGCGTGCACCGGTTGCTCTACGGGGTGTGGACGGTCTGCACCGTCCTGCTCTACCGCAACTACTTCGACAACGACGGCGTGTTCCGTGCGGGGCTGGCCGGGCTCAGCCAGATCGTCGCCGGCGTCGCCATAGGCGGCGGGCTGGCCTCGGTAATCACCCCGAGCGCCTTCCGCCGGTTCGGCCCCACGGCCTGGCCGGGAGCCATGCTGCTGGCCAGCGCGGTGATCGAGGTCGTGTGCGGGTTGCGGTTCACCCAACCGTGGCTGTTGGTGGCCGCGCTGCTGCTGGCTTTCACCTCGCAGAGCATCAAGATCAGCGTCGATACCGTCATCCAGCACGACACCCCCGACGCGTTCCGCGGCCGGGTGTTCGCGCTCTACGACATGCTGTTCAACGTCGCGCTGGTCCTGGCCGCCACATTGACCGCCGTCGCCCTGCCCGAGACCGGCCGCAGCTCAACCGCCGTTGCAGTGCTCGCTCTGGCGTGGGCGCTCGGCGCGGTGCTCTACGTCAGCCGTTCGCGGTCGGGCCCTGCGTTGCGTACCAGCGTCTGAGTTCGGCCTCCGCGCCGTCGGCCCCGAGCGGGCCGTGCTCCATCCGCAGGGCAAGCAAATGTTTGTAGGCCCGGCCGACGAGCGGCCCCGGCCGGATCCCGAGCAGCTGCATGATCTCGTTGCCGTTCAGGTCGGGGCGGACGGCGTCGAGTTGCTCCTGCTCCTGGAGCGCGGCGATGCGCTGCTCGAGGGTGTCGTAGGCCGTGGACAACGTCGCCGCCTTGCGCTTGTTGCGAGTGGTGCAGTCGGAGCGGACGAGCTTGTGCAGGCGGGGCAGCAGCGGCCCGGCGTCGACCACGTAGCGGCGCACCGCGGAGTCCGTCCACTCGCTGCTGCGGTACCCGTAGAAACGCAGGTGCAGAAACACCAGCCTCCCGACGTCGTCGATCAGCTCCTTGCTCGCGCGCAGCGCCTTGAGCCGGTCGCGGGCCATCCGCTTGCCGACGACCTCGTGGTGGTGGAAGGTCACCCGCCCGCCGGGCAGGAACGCGCGGGTAGCCGGCTTGCCGACGTCGTGCAGCAACGCGGCCCAGCGCAGAACCAGATCCGGCCCGTCGGTCTCCAGTTCAATCGCCTGATCGAGCACCTGCAGGGTGTGCGCGTAGACGTCCTTGTGCTGGCCGTGCTCGTCGGCGGCCATTCGCAGCGCCGGCAGCTCCGGCAGCACGACGGCCGCAAGCCCGGTATCGACAAGTACCTCCAGACCCGCGCGCGGGTGCGCGCCGAGCAGGAGTTTGGTCAGCTCGGCCAGCACGCGTTCCGGCGTGATGCGCGCGAGCTCGCCCGCCATGTCCGTCATCGCCGCCCGGACCGCGGGTTCGATGGTGACTCCCAACGTTGAGACGAACCGCGCCGCGCGCAGCATCCGCAACGGGTCGTCGGCGAAGGATTCCTCCGGCGTGCCCGGCGTCCGCAGCGCGCCGCGCGCCAAATCGGCCAGCCCACCGTACGGATCGCTGAACAGCCGGTCACCGGTGACGGAGACGGCCATCGCGTTCATGGTGAAGTCGCGCCGCCGCAGGTCGTCGACCAACGAATCGCCCCATGCGACCTCGGGATTGCGGCTGATCCGGTCGTAGCGGTCGGCCCGGAACGTGGTGATCTCGCACATCAGGCCCTCGACGCGGGCGCCGATGGTGCCGAACGCGATCCCGGTCGTCCAGACTGCCGATGCAAGCGGCTCGACAACAGCGCGGATCTGCTCGGGGCGGGCGTCGGTGGTGAAGTCGAGATCGGTGCACGGGCGACCCATCAACGCGTCGCGTACCGGGCCGCCGACGAGGTGCAGTTCGTGACCCGCCGCGGCGAAAGCGCCCCCGAGGGTCGCCGCGACCGGCGGGACGGGGACGAGATCGGCGGGGGAGCCTGCTGGCGGTGTCACGGACGGCCAGCGTACCCAGTTGCCAGGCATTACCGAGGCCTGCCGGTTACCATCGGGCCATGTCCCCTGGCCCCGACGCGCCGCAGCCCCGGCCGGGACCACCAAGCGATCGGCACAAGGGCGGCCGAGCGGCGCAGGGCACGGGCGGACGCACCGGGGGCGGTGGTGAGGGCGCGAGCGGGGCTCGGCGACGGCGCAGGCCGCGCCGCTGGCTGCGTCAGGTCGATGAGTTCAGTGCCGGCGGTCTCGTGCTCGACCTTGCCGGTGACGTCCCGCGTGGTGCCCTCATCGGGCGCACCGACCGGCAGGGCCGGTTGCTCTGGTCGCTGCCCAAGGGTCACATCGAGGCCGGCGAGACCGCCGAGCAGGCTGCCGTCCGCGAGGTCGAGGAGGAGACCGGCATCGCCGGAGTCATCGTCGCCGAACTCGGCACCATCGACTTCTGGTTCGTGGCCGAGGGCCGTCGCATACACAAGACAGTGCAGCACTACCTGATGCGCCGCACCGGCGGGGAGCTCTCCGACGCCGACCTCGAGGTCGACGAGGTCGCCTGGGTACCGCTGCCCGACATCCGTGCCCAGCTGGCCTACCCGGACGAACGCGGTCTGGTCGACACCGCGGGCAGGTTGCTCGCGGACAGCGCGTGAGCAATACCCGTAGTTGGGCAGCGATGCTCGGCACCCTGGTTGCCTTGCTGAGCACCTCGATCCTGTCACCTGTTCCGTTGGTGACTCCGGCGGTCGCCCAGGCACGTGCTCCGGTCACGGTGACCGTGCTGTCGGTGAACCCGTTGACCCCGGCGATCACGTCAACCGCGCGTTCCCTGACCATCACCGTATCTCTGGACAACACAACAGATGCCACGCTGTCGAACGTCACGTTGACGGGTGAACGTGGTACGCCGATCGGCACGCAGACCGCCTTGAACTCCTCGCTCGCCGACTCGGCCGCGCGGACCGACGGTAAGCCGATCATCACGTTCCAGGAGGCGACGGTGTCACTGCCCCCTGGCGGGTCCGTCACCACTACGTTCCGGACCACGACCAGCAAGGAGGACCACCAACGCATCTGCCTGTGCGCCAACGCGGTTTACCCGATCGACCTGACGGCGCGAACCGTCGTCGATGGAGCAGCTGAAGTGCTTGGTGGCACCCGCACCTACCTGCCCGTTTTCGACGAGCCGCCGTCGCGCAAAATCGGCGTGACCTGGATCTGGCCGTTGATCGACCGGCCGCATCGCGACGCCGACGGGACCGTGTTCACCGACGACGATCTCGCCACCTCGGTCGCGGGCGGTCGCCTGGACCGGGCCCTGCAGGTCGTGGAGAAGGTCGAGCAGGTCCCCAACGCCGTTCCGCTGACCCTGTTTGTCGATCCAGAACTCCTCGACGAGCTGCAGACCATGTCGCTCGGCAGGTACACCGTGCGGGCGAGCAACGGCACGGTCACGGCGGGCACCGGCCAGCAGGCCGCCGCCGGCTGGCTGACGCGGTTGCAAGCGGTCCTCGCCGACAATTCAAGTGTCGACGTGGAGCTCACCCCGCTCGCCGATCCGGATGTGACAGGGCTGTCCCAGCATCACCTGTCCTGGTCGACAGGTCTTTCCACAGCTGTCGCTGCGAACGTGAGCACCGCCCTCGGCGGCGATCGTGAACCGACACACACCCTTGCCTGGCCCCCTGCCAATTCGGCAACCGTCAAGACGCTGGACAGGTTGGTGGCCGGCGGCGCGGACACGGTGGTCCTCGACGGGTCACGTGTACGACCCAGCACCCGTGCCGGCATTCCGGTCTCCGTAGCCCGGTTGCGCACCTCGGCCAAACCTGTCACCGCACTGCTGACCTCACCAGCGCTGCAGCGGTACGCCCAGGCCGCCCTGGGCGGATCCACCGGCGCGCTGCCGGCCCTGGTCGCCGAGCTGGCGATCCGGGTGGCTCAGAACCCCGGTTCCCTGCAGAACGCTGTACTCACCGCGCAGCGCTATGTGGATCCGCCGTCCATAGACGTCGCCGCGAACACCATCCTCACCACCTCGAGATCGGTGTTCAGTCAACCTGTCAGCGCGATCGCCGCGACGGACGCGCTTCCCGCGTCGACCGCCCGCAGCTCGGTCCGCTCGCTCGTGGCCACGTCGACCGGTCTGACCACGGAGCAGCTGGACACCATCAGTTCGGTGACCGGTTACCTCAAGCCGGTCGAGTCCTTGATCGGCGGCGTCGGCGGGTCGGCTGCCGGCAGATTGGTGGTGGCCGCCCTGCCCAGCGCGGTACAGCGCACTGAATCGGCAGCGTGGAGCCGGGCAGGAGCGGGTCCCGGCGTCGGTGGCGGGCCCACACCAGGGGCGGAGCGGGCCCGTGTCCTGGCCGAGCAACTGTCCGGCTATCTGACCAAGGTCAACATCCGTAAGCCCTCGTCCGGTAGCTACACCCTGGCCTCCAGCGACGCGCCGCTGCCCATCTCGGTGCGTAACGACTCGCCGCTGAGCGTTCGGGTGCGCGTCTCGGTGGACACCGTCGGCGGGTTGCCGGGCCTGCCGGCCAGCGAGATCGGCGTTGTCCAGGTCGCCGGCAATTCGACGAGGACCTTCAAGATCCCGACCCGCGTGCAGCGGTCCGGGCGCATCCCGGTGCAGGCGCAGCTGTACACCGCCGACAACTACCGGCTCGGCGATCCGGTGATGCTCATCGTGCACAGCACCGTGCTGGGCACAATCGGCGTAGTCATCACCATCACGTCCGGCATCGTCCTGGTACTGGCGCTGATTGTGCGCTATGTCCGACGCGTCCTGCGCATCCGCACCAGGCGCGCCCAGGCGGCGTCCTCATGACTGCACCGGTCACCGAGGACGAGTGGGGCAGCCCCACGCTGTACAACGGCAGCCAGCCCTTCGAACCGCGGATGTTCACCGAGGCAGACCCGATGGGATCGGTGCTCGTCGACAGCGAGGTCGATCGTGACGTCGACGGCGGCGAGGCGGCGCGCTGGAGCGACACCACTTACACCGGGCGGCCTCGCCGCCGCCGCGCGCCGGCGCACGCTGCCCCCGAGCCGGCGGGCGAGGCCGCCGGGATCGAGACCGTCTCCCTGCAGGCCGCCGAGGCCGAGCCGACGCCCTCGGATACCGGTACGGACGCCGCGGCGCAGGAGAACACCACCCGCGGGCTGATGGCCGCCAGCGGGTCGATCGCGGTGGCGAGCCTGATCAGCCGGATCACCGGCTTCGTGCGGAGCATCCTGCTGGCCGCTGCACTGGGCGTCGGCGCGGTCGGCATCTCCTACAACTCGGGCAACAACCTGCCCAATATGATCTACGAGCTGTTGCTCGGCGGCGTGCTGTCCAGCGTGCTCATCCCGCTGCTCGTCCAGGCCCAGGCGCACGACGACGACGAGGGCATCGCCTACACCCAGCGACTGCTCTCGATCGCCACCGCCGCGCTCGCGGCGATGACCCTGGTCGCGGTTGCCGCCGCGCCGCTCATCGCGGCCGGGTTCGCCCCGGCAGGACCCAAACGCGAACTGACGAGCCTGTTCGCCACGTTGTTGCTACCCGAGATCTTCTTCTACGGCCTCGGGGCGATGTTCGTCTCGGTGCTGAACATCCGGCACAGCTACCGGGCTGGGGCTTGGGCGCCCGTGCTCAACAACGTGATCATGATCGTGACGGTCGGCGTGTTCTGGGCGCTGCCCGGCCCGGCGACCCTCGACCCGCGAAGCATCACCACACCGCAGATCCTGGTGATCGGCATCGGCACCACTCTGGGCATCGCAGCCCAGGCTCTCGTCCTGCTGCCCGCCCTGCGCCGATCGGGCTTCACCTGGCAGTGGCGCTTCCGCGCCCACCCCAACGAGGTCGGCCGGATGCGCGAGGTCGGTTCGTTGGCCGGCTGGGTGCTCACCTACGTGGTGGTCAGCCAGATCGGCGTGACGGTGATCCAGTACGTCGGCACCCGCAACGGCGGGTTCGGCATCTTCACCTACGCCGACCTGTTGTTCCAGATGCCCTACGGGATCCTCGTCGTGTCGCTGCTGACGGCGATCATGCCGCGCATGTCGCGCGCCGCCGTTCGTGGCGACAACGCAGCCGTGGTGGCCGACCTGTCACTCAGTGCCCGGCTGTCTGCGGTCGCGCTGCTTCCTGTCACCGCTTTGCTCATCGCGCTAGCACCGGCCATGACCGTCACCCTGTTCGCGTACGGCGAGACGTCCATCCTCGGGGCACGGTTGATCGGTTCGTCGCTGGCGTGGTCGGCCTTCGGGCTGTTCCCGTTCGCCGTCGTCATGCTGCAGTTGCGCGTGTTCTACGCCATGCGCGACGGTCGCACGCCGACGCTGATCAACGCGTTCATGGTAGGGACCAAGGTGACGTTGGTGCTCGTCACCAACAGCGTCTACGCAGCGCCGACCGGGACGAACGTCAACCTGCACCCGTCGGCCCGCGCCGTGGAGTGGCTGAACATCGCGACATCGATGTCCTACGTCGTCGGCGCCATCGTGGGTCACTTCGTGCTGACCCGTCAGCTGGGCCGGCTGGGCATGCGTCGCGTCGCCGCTACCGTCGCGCGCGTCGCCGGGGCGTCGGCGCTCGGCGGTGCCGCGGCGTACGGCATCGTGGTGGTGTGCCGCTCCTCGCTCGGCGCGGCCCGCTTCGGTTCCTGGGCCGGGCTCGTCGGGGGTGGGCTGCTCGGGCTGGCCGTCATCGCTGTCGTCATCTGGCGGCTGCGGATCCCCGACGTGCAGGAGGCGGTGGCGTCGGTGCGCCGCCGCTGACTCGCCGCCCGGGAACAGCGCGGCGCCCGCCATCGTTGCGCGGACAGCGTCGTAACAACGGAGGATGAAATCGTGACTCAGCACCGCAAGGTCATCGTCGTGGGCTCCGGCCCGGCCGGCTACACGGCTGCGCTCTACACCGCTCGTGCCGACCTCGCTCCGCTCGTCTTCGAGGGCAGCCAGTACGGCGGTGCCTTGATGAACACGACCGACGTCGAGAACTTCCCGGGCTTCCCGGACGGCATCATGGGGCCAGAACTGATGGCCAACCTGCGCACCCAGGCCGAGCGGTTCGGCGCCGAGCTCGTATCTGACGACGTCACCTCGCTCGACCTGTCCGGTGCTGTCAAAGTGGTGCGCACACACGACGCCGAGTACACCGCGGATGCGGTCATCCTGTCCATGGGCTCGGCCTACAAGTCGCTCGGCCTGGCACGCGAGGACGCGCTGTCCGGTCACGGCGTCTCGTGGTGTGCGACCTGTGACGGGTTCTTCTTCCGCGACCACGACATCGCGGTGGTGGGTGGCGGCGACACGGCGATGGAGGAGGCGACATTCCTCAGCCGCTTCGCCCGGTCAGTCACTGTGGTGCACCGACGAGACTCGTTGCGCGCCAGCAAGTTCATGATCGAACGCGCGGAGAACGACCCGAAGATTCGCTGGGCATGGAACAGCGAAGTTGTCGACATCCACGGTGAAACGTCGGTGTCCGGCGTGCGCCTACGCGACACCACCACCGGTGCTGAGCGCGAGCTCGAGGTGACAGGTCTGTTCATTGCCATCGGCCACGACCCGCGCAGCGAACTGGTCAAGGGCCAGATCGACCTAGACGCCGAGGGTTACGTACTGACCCACGACGGCACGTACACGAATGTCAACGGAGTGTTCGCTGCCGGCGACCTGGTCGACCACACCTACCGGCAGGCGATCACCGCCGCAGGCAGCGGGTGTCAAGCGGCCCTGGACGCCGAGCGCTACCTGGCCGCGCTGGATGACCCATCAGCGCCTTCGCTAGCCACCGAGCGATCGGTGCTGGTCGGTAACGCCTGACTCTCGGGGCACGCCAGCATCGCTGAGTCACACACGTTTCACGGGAAACAACCTGACGACGCCCTCGATCAGGAATCTGCGCCATCTCGCTCGCGTTCCACTTACGGGTCGGCTCGCCGGCCGACACCACATCGACAGGAGACACATCATGGGCGCCAACACCAAGGCCGTCACCGACAGCAGCTTCGACACAGATGTCCTGAACGCCGACGGGCCGGTCCTCGTCGACTTCTGGGCCGAGTGGTGCGGACCGTGCCGTCAGGTGGCTCCCGTGCTCGAGGAGATTGCCGGCGAGCAGGCCGGCAAGCTCACCATTGCGAAGCTCAACATCGACGAGAACCCGGAGACGGCTCGCAAATACCAGGTCATGTCCATCCCCACGATGGCCGTGTTCCAGGGCGGCGAGCTGGTCAAGACCATCGTCGGTGCTCGGCCCAAGGCCGCCATCCTGCGAGAGCTGACCGATTTCGTCGGCTGATACTCGTGCTGCCACGTGAGGCGGTCACCCTGTGGGTGGCCGCCTCGCGTCGTTGTCCGGGCTGGCTGCCGAGACATCTGAAGGTGCGCCGTGTTCCGCGTACGGCACGGCGACCGACTGAGGCACACTGAGGCAGAATGACCGAGGTCCGATGATCTGTCGGCCCGCCCGGTCCCGTTACCCCGATGCGATTGCCGAGGTCCGACGCTCATGCAGCCATTGCGCCTCGGTGATACCGGCAGCGCCGTGGCCCAGGTTCGGGCCATGCTGGCCACCATCGGGCTGCTGAACAACACCGCGCCCGCGTCCGCAGACACTTTTGACGACGCGACCGAGCTGGCCGTCCGGCATTTCCAGCAGCGTCGCGGTATCTCCGTCGACGGCACGGTGGGTCGGGAGACATTCGCCGCCCTCACCGGCGCGCACTGGAAGCTCGGCGACCGTCCGCTGGCCCACGAGGCCGGTCAACCGCTGTTCGGTGACGACGTCGCCGAGCTGCAAACGCAGCTCATGGAGCTCGGCTTTACGTTGTCCCGCGCCGACGGCGTCTTCGGGCTCAGTACCGCGGCAGCGCTACGCAGCTTCCAGCGAGACTACGGGCTCATTGCCGACGGCATCTGCGGGCTCGACACGCTGCGGGCACTGCGCCAGCTCGGCCGCCGGGTAGTGGGCGGACGCCCGCAGTTGCTCCGTGATCAGATTGCCGTGGCCGACTCCGGCCCGAATTTGCTAGGCAAGCGCATCGTCCTGGACGCCGGCCACGGCGGCAGCGACGGCGGCGTGGTGGTCGACGGCATCCGCGAGGCCGACCTCGTCTGGGAGCTCACCTCCCGGTTGCAGGGCCGGCTCAGCGCGCTGGGCGTGCAGACCTGGTCCACCCGTGGCCCGCACAACGGCGCCACTGACGAGGCGCGGGCGCAGCTGGCGAACGAGGTCGGCGCCGACCTGCTGCTGTCCATCCACATCGACGGCTCGGCGTCGCCGCGCGCCAACGGCATCGCCGCGTACTACTACGGCGCGGGCGAGTCCAGCTCGACGATCGGTGAGCGCCTGGCCGATCTCGCCCAGCGCGAACTCGTGGCGCGCACCGGCATGCTCGACTGCCGCATCCACGGCAAGACCTGGTCGTTGCTGCGACTGACCCGGATGCCCACCGTGCGCGTCGAGCTGGGTTATCTCAGCGCAGCGGAGGATCGCAGCAAGCTGCTGGACCCGCTGTTCCGGGACACCATGGCTGAGGGACTGCTGGTCGCCGTGCAGCGCCTATACCTGCCGTTCGGCGATGATCCCACCACGGGGGTCATGCGCATTCCGGCTGCCGCGCACTGACAGGTTGGGCCGAGGTTACCGAGCGCTGACAGGCTCAGACCACCCGTCAGAGATCACCCTGATAGCTCGACAGGAATTCGCCGAGCCGCTCGATTGCAGCTCTCAACTGATCCGGGTACGGCAACGTCACGATGCGCAGGTGATCCGGGGCGAACCAGTTGAACCCACTGCCCTGCACCACGAGGACGTGATGCGAGCGCAAGAATTCGAGCACGAACTGCTGGTCGTCGCGGATCGGGTACCGTTCCGGATCCAGCCGCGGAAACACGTACAGCGCGCCCTTCGGCTGCACGCAGGTCACGCCCGGGATCGCCCGCAACGCCTGTACCGCCGCATCGCGCTGGGCCAGCAGCCGACCGCCGGGCAGGATCAGCTCGCGGATGCTCTGCCGGCCGCCGAGCGCGATCTGCACGGCGTGCTGGGCCGGCACGTTCGCGCACAGCCGCATGTTCGCCAGGATGGAGATGCCCTCGAGATAATTTGCCGCGTGCCGCTTGGGACCCGTCACCAACATCCACCCCGACCGGAACCCGGCAACCCGGTAGGCCTTCGACAGGCCGTTGAACGTCAGCGTGAAGACATCCGGCGCGATCCGCGCGAACGGCACGTGCACCGCGTCGTCGTAGAGGATCTTGTCGTAGATCTCATCGGACAGCACGACCAAACTGTGCTCGCGCGCGAGATCGGCCAGCTGCAGCAGCATCGCCTCGCTGTAAACGGCCCCGGTGGGGTTGTTCGGGTTGATGATGACAATGGCCTTGGTGCGCGTCGAGATCTTCGAGCGGATGTCCTCGAGGTCCGGCTGCCACTCATTTTCTTCGTCGCAGCGGTAGTGCACCGGCCGGCCGCCGGCCAGGGACGTGGTGGCCGTCCAGAGCGGATAGTCCGGTGCCGGGACCAGCACCTCATCGCCGTTGTCGAGCATGGCCTGCAGGCTGATCGAGATCAGCTCGCTGACCCCGTTGCCGAGCCACACATCGTCGACGTCGATGTTGTCCAGGCCCTGCGCCTGGTAGTGGTGCATCACGGCAGTGCGGGCCGAGAGCAGGCCCTGCGAGTCCGAGTACCCCTGCGCAGTCGGCAGGTTGCGAATGACGTCGACCAGGATCTCGTCAGGCGCCTCGAAACCGAACGGTGCCGGGTTGCCGATGTTGAGCTTAAGGATCCGGCGACCTTCCTCCTCGAGGCGTTTGGCCTCGTCGAGGACCGGTCC
The DNA here is from genome assembly GCF_964244045.1 of uncultured Jatrophihabitans sp. Taxonomy (NCBI): domain Bacteria; kingdom Bacillati; phylum Actinomycetota; class Actinomycetes; order Jatrophihabitantales; family Jatrophihabitantaceae; genus Jatrophihabitans; species uncultured Jatrophihabitans sp. The sequence continues at coordinate 182,665 of NZ_CAXTHK010000003.1, forward strand.
CCGGATGTCGTAACAGACGTCCTGGAGCTTGCGCGACTGCATCAGGTCCACACTGGCCACCCTAGTCACGACGGCACATTCGCCTAAAGCCGATTAACCAATTCTCGCCTGGCACAGTGAGGCAGTGGAATTCGCTGAGGTCGTCCGCCGCCGCCGCATGATCCGCTCGTACGACCCCGACCGTCCGGTGCCGCCGGACGTGGTGCAAAACCTACTTAACCTCGCGATTCGGGCGCCGTCAGCAGGCCATACCCAAGGTTGGAGATTCCTCGTACTAGCTGACATAACATCGAAGTCCAGGTTCTGGACGGCCACGACCGACGGCGCAGCGGATCGCTGGCTGACCCGAATGCGGACCGCGCCCGTGTTGATCGTCTGCCTGTCCGATCGGGAGGCCTATCTCGAGCGCTACGCCGAACCCGACAAGGGCTGGACCGATCGAGACGTGGAGCGCTGGCCGATCCCCTACTGGCACGTCGACACCGGGATGGCCGCGATGATCATATTGCTGGCCGCCCAGGACGCCGGGCTGGCCAGCTGCTTCTTCGGGGTGCCGGGTAAACACTGGGCGCGCTTCCGTACCGCCTTTTCGGTGCCGGAACGGCTCGACCCGGTCGGCGTCGTCAGCCTCGGCTACTCCGCACCTAACAACTCCGCACCCGACGTGCGCTCGCCGTCGCTGAAGCGCGGCCGACGCAGCCTGCACGATGTCGTCGCCTATGGCTCGTTCGGAGCCGAACCCGTCGCCTGACCCCGCCGCTGCGCCGAGACCTTCGGCGCCATCACGGCGACGATCCGTTCCAGGTCGTCGATCGAGCCGAATTCGACGGTGATCTTCCCTTTGCGCCTGCCGATGTCGACGCGCACGCGGGTGTCGAAGATATCGGACAGGTCCGCAGCCAGCTCGGTGACGGCCGGGGCAGTGATCGTGCGCGCGGGCGGGCGGCGCACGCGCGGAGCGCCGTCGTCGCCGCGCTGGGCCAGCGACACCAGCTCCTCGGTGGCCCGTACGGACAGGCCCTCGGCAACTATTCGCCCGGCCAACTCGTCTTGGCTGTCCCGGTCATCGAGGCCGAGCAAGGCCCGGGCGTGGCCGGCCGAGAGCACGCCAGCGGCCACCCGTCGCTGCACGGCAACCGGCAGGTTCAGCAGCCGGATCGTGTTGCTGACCTGGGGCCGGCTGCGTCCGATCCGTTGCGCCAGCTCGTCGTGGGTGGTCCCGAACTCCTGCAGCAGCTGCTGGTATGCAGCTGCCTCCTCCAACGGGTTCAGCTGCGCGCGGTGGATGTTCTCCAGCAGGGCGTCGCGCAACATGGCGTCGTCGGTGGTGGTGCGCACGATGGCTGGGATGCGCTCCAGCCCGGCCGCGATGGCCGCCCGCAGCCGGCGCTCCCCCATGACCAGTTCGTAGCCTCCCGCCGGATCAGCGCGAACGACGACGGGCTGCAGGACGCCGAATTCCCGAATCGAATGGCTGAGTTCGGCCAACGCGTCCTCGTCGAACACCTGCCGGGGTTGCCTGGCGTTCGGGTGGATGTCGGCGACGGGAACCTCGGCCAGCGTCGCGCCCGGCACCTCGGCCGGGGAATCGTGCTCGGCCCGAGCCGCTGCTGCTTCGGCGCCCGCAGTCGGTGAGGCGTCGGGCGAGTCAAGCGAGTCGAGGGACGCCGCGCGGTCGCCGGTCGCATCCGCCTCGGAAGCCGGCTCCGGGGGCGCGGTGGGAATCAGCGCCCCCAGGCCCCGCCCGAGGCCGCCACGACGCTGCTTGTTACTCATTGCGATCCTCCGACGCTGTCGTGACCGATGACTGTGCTGCCGCCGCGGGCATGCCGATCGGGCGAGCCCCGCGCTCGGCGAGTTCGCGCGCTGCTTGAACGTATCCGATAGCGCCCCGGGAGCCGGCGTCATAGGTGATGACCGTCTGCCCGAAACCAGGAGCCTCGGACACCCGGACGTTGCGCGGAATTGTGGGAGTCAGCACGAGGTCACCGAAGTGCCTACGGACCTCGTCGGCAACCTGATCGGCTAGCCGAGTGCGACTGTCGTACATGGTCAGCAGCACGGTGGTCACCTCGAGCGTCGGGTTGAGGTGCGATTTCACCAGCTCGACCGTCTTGACCAACTGCGCCAGACCCTCGAGCGCGTAGTACTCGCACTGGATCGGCAGCAACACCTCGCGGGCCGCCACCAGAGCGTTCAGGGTCAGTAGTCCCAGCGACGGCGGGCAGTCGATGAGGACGTAGTCGACCGGTTCATGATCGGCGGCTCGGTCAGCGGATCGGTCCGCTGCGAGGTAGGTCTGGAGCGCGCGCTGCAGCCGGTACTCACGCGCGACCTGCGAGGTGAGCTCGATGTCTGCGCCGGCGAGGTCCAACGTGGCCGGGACGCACTGCAGCAGCGGCGCGAACTCCGTGGTCTGCACGACGTCGGCGATCGCGCGGCCGCCGAGCAGCACGTCGTAGATTGACGCTGTTCCGACGCCGTGCTCGATGCCCAACGCAGTGCTGGCGTTGCCCTGCGGGTCGAGGTCGATCAACAACACCCGCAGGCCGTGCAACGCCAGCGCGGCGGCAACATTCACCGCACTCGTCGTCTTGCCCACGCCACCCTTCTGGTTGGCGACAGTCATAACCCGGGTCGCCGGCGGGCGGAGCCACTGCTCCTGGCGCACGTTGCGCACCTGGATCGCCTGGGCTGCCTCTCGTGCGATGGGGGTCTCGTCGTCAGTGTGCAGTGGGAGCCCGACGGTCTCGGCAATGAATGTTTCACGGGAAACACCACTAGAGGCGGCGCGGAACGCAACCGGGTCGGTTTCACGTGAAACCCGCGCATCGCCATGCGGACTGTTGTCCTGCATCACTGAGACCTCCGTCGCCGCGCGCTTCGTTGCACCCGGATTACCTGAGTAGCGGGCATCGCATACTCCTGGCCCAGCTGGACCACCTCGATCTCGGCCACCGAGGCTCGTAGCGCAGGTTGCGCCGTAGCGTGGAACTGAGCCACCTCGTCGGCTGCTCTTGATCCTTTCAGGGCCAGCAGCCGTCCACCAGGGCCCAGCAGCGGCAGGCACCAGCCCAACAGCCGAGGAAGCGGAGCAACGGCCCGGGCGGTGACCCACGCGCCGTCCCCGATTGCCAACCGAGTCGCGGGATCCTCGGCCCGCCCACGCAGAACCTGCACCCGCGACTCGAGCTCAAGCCCGACGACTGCCTGCTCGAGGAACATCGATCGACGCAACATGGGTTCCACCAGCACCACCTGCAGGTCCGCCCGCCGGATCGCCATCGGCAGCCCAGGTAGCCCGGCGCCGCTGCCGACATCGACGACCGTGGCCCCCGCCGGTACGAGGTCCGTGACCACTGCCGAATTGGCGAGGTGTCGCTCCCAGATCCGCGGCACCTCGCGCGGGCCGAGATGACCATGCTCGATGCCGGGACCGGCCAACAGTCGTGCGTAGCGCTCGGCCAGCTCGAGAGCGTCACCGAACAACGCCTGAGCAGCCGATGTCGCCGCCGGCAGCTCCGAACCGACCACGTGGTCGGCCGGGTCCATCACCGCTGGGTCAGGATGACAACCCGCCGGTGCGGCTCCTCGCCCTCGGACTCGCTGATGACACCCTCGATCGCCGAGACGGCGTCGTGGACGACCTTGCGCTCGAACGGGTTCATCGGTGCGAGCCGCACCGGCTCGTCGTTGTCGCGCACCCGGACTGCGGTGGCCGCGGCCAGCTTCTCGAGCTCGGTACGCCGCGCCTGACGGTGCCCGCTGACGTCCAGCATCAACCGGCTGCGCACGCCCGTCTGCTGCTGCACGGCAAGGCGGGTCAGTTCCTGCAGCGCGTCGAGAGTCTCGCCGTGACCGCCGACGAGGGCCTGGAGGTCGCCGCCCACGATCGCGACCGCGGCGCGGCCGTTCTCGACGTCGAGATCGATGTCGCCGTCGTAGTCGACAATATCGAGCAAGCGCTCGAGGTAGTCGGCCGCAATGTCGCCCTCCTGCACCAGGAGCGAATCACCGGCCCGCTCGGCTGGGACGTCGTCGCTGGTGTCCGCGGAATCGTCGGCCGTTTCGGAAGATGCGTCCAGCTTGTCGGCAGTACCGGTGGCGTGGGTGGCCAGCTCGTAGCCAGTGTCGGTGTTACTCACGGGGTGTTCCTCTCCTGCGGGTCCCGAGCAGCTGCTCGGGCAGATTCATCGGCCAGACGGCAGAGCGGGCGGGAGTTCAGCGCCGCTTCTTGGTCTGGGTGGCGCGTTTGGCCGGCGGCCGCTTGCCGGACGGACGATTGGGCCGCTGCCCCGGTCGGGGCACGGCACCTCGGGCCGGCTCACTACGGGTCGCACCGCCGCTCGTGCCTGCACTGCCCGCGCCCGCCCCCGACACACTGCGGGACGCTGCTCCGCCGGTACTAGCGGCGTCGCCGGATCCGGAGGCCGCAGAGGTCGCAGAGGTGCCGTTCTTGGACATGCGTACGGGGCGCTGGCCCGGCTTGGGCGCGAGAGTCTTGCCGACCGCGCCCACCGTCGCCGGCGTGCCCTCGTCGGCTGGTGGGTGGAAGCGAATGATGTAGCCCTGCTGGCCCAGCGTCCACAGGTTGCTCGTGAACCAGTACAGCAGGACACCGAGCGGGAAGTTGAACAGCAACCCCGAGGCCAACGTGCCGACCGGGATCAGGTACAGCATCAGCTTCTGCACGGTCGCCGCCGTGCCCTCGGCCGGCGTAGTGGCGTTCGCACGCACCAGCAGCTGGGTGGCAAACGTCGCCGAAGCGCTGATGATCAACAATATGACCAGCAGGATCTTCGTCGACGACGGGTCGCCCCCGAGACCCCTGATGATGGAACTGGAGTCGCGGAACGACGCGGCCAACGGCGCGTTGAAAATGTGTGCGCGAGCGGCGTCACACGTCTCGCCCTTCTGACCGCCGGAGAAGGTGTAGAGCTCGAGCAGCTTGCTGTTGCTGCCCTTCAGGGTCGTGGCGTTGCACAGCCGGTTGGAGTTCGAGATGTGCCGCAGCACGTGGTAGAGCCCGATGAACACCGGGATCTGCAGGAACATCGGCAGACAGCCGGCCAGCGGGTTGAACCCCTCGGACTGCTGCAGGGCCATCATCTCGCGATTCAGGGCTGCCTTGTCACCCTTGTGCTTCTCACGCAGCTTCTGGATCTTCGGTTGGATCTTCTGCATGTTGCGCTGGTAGTGCACCTGCTTGACGAACAGCCGGAACAGCAGCAACCGGGCAGTAATGACCAGGAAGACGATCGACAACGCCCAGGCCCAGTTCGCGCCGACGCCGATGGCGTTGAACAGATCATGCCAACGCAGCAGGACCCACGAGACCGCGGTGTAGAGGAAGTTCAGCACTCAGATACTCCTAGCGGCTGGCGGTCGCGGGGACGGCCCGGTGAGAGAGGTCGTGGGGATCCGGCCGGCCAACGAGCGGCGGCACGGGGTCGTGCCCGCCGGTGTGCAACGGGTGGCAGCGCAGCAAGCGCCGCAGCGCCAGCCAGCCGCCGCGCGCCGAACCGTGCGTGCTGATCGCCTCGACGGCATACTCGCTGCACGTCGGGAGATAGCGGCAGGTAGGTGGACGTAGCGGGCTGATCGCGGTGCGGTACAACGAGATGAGGGCGACCAGGGCCCGGGCCAGCGGCGTGCGACGGCTCACGGCCGCGCGCCCTTCGAGATCCGGGACAGCGCATGGTCGAGGTCTCGACCCAGTTCGGCCGAACCGGCCGCGCTCGCGCCCGGCAGCGCGCGTACGACGGTGCCGCTACCGAGAGCAAGCGCATCCAGGCGGGTGGCGAGCTGGGCGCGCAACCGACGGGTGACGGTGTGCCGCTCGACGCTGTTGCCGACGGCCTTGCTCACCACGAACCCGACCAGTGGCGGCCTACTCGACGGACCGTGCAACGACGTGCCGTCCAGAGACGTGCCGTCCAGAGACAAGGCGTGGTGCACGACGACCCGCCCGGTGCGCGCACGGAGCCCGACGCGCATGACGGTGCTGAAGTCCGTCGAGCGACGCATCCGATGGGCACTAGGCAGCACTCGAGCCGCCAGGCTCAGGCGGACAGTTCGCTGCGGCCCTTGCGGCGGCGCGCGGACACGATGGCGCGCCCGGCGCGGGTGCGCATGCGCAGCCGGAACCCGTGCGTCTTTGCGCGGCGGCGGTTGTTCGGCTGAAAGGTGCGCTTGCTCACGGGTCAGATCTCCTGGTTCGACAGCGATGCGGTGACCGCGCGGCGGGGGCGAAGGTGCAGACGATGGAACGTGCAACGTAGGTGTTGCGATCTGCCGCGGGCTTCCGGACAGTGGGTGGCGCACGGCGCAACCCACACACTCTTGCAACGATACGGAGCCAGGTGTGCGCTGGTCAAACTGCCGGGCATCCGCTACCCAATCCGCCCCGTCGGACCGGGGCTACGCCCCCTACCGGTGTGGGGCCCAACGACACGCCGGGACCTATTGTCGTGCCTCACAGTCCGCTAGTAGGTTCCCCTCTCGCTGCTCAATGTGGAGTGGCGTCACGGTGGTTGCGGGATGTCAGAACCCCCTGGGGTCTGCGCCCGCGACGCCCATCGTGTCGTCCGTCCACAGTCTGTGGACAACGCTGTGGATTTCGGGCGGCATGTCGTTTCATGAGAGGGTCGGAACTCAGCCCAGCACCATCGTCGTGACGTCCCCCCGCGACCGACATGCAACATGGAAGAGCCGCCCCGTGGACGACAGCGCCGAACTGGTCGCCGTCTGGAACAGAGCCAGACCGCGCTTCGAGGATCCGTCGATCCGCCCCCAGCAGAAGGCCTGGATCGGACTCACCCGACCGCTCGGGCTTGTCGAGGACACGGCGTTGCTGGCGGCACCGAACGATTTCGCGAAGGATTACCTCGAGAACCGGCTACGCCCGCTCATCGCATCTGTGCTCAGCGAGGAACTCGGCCGCGACATCCGGGTGGCTGTCACCGTGCAGAGCAATGACAGCGCCGCTCCGGTGCAGGACGATCTGGACGACGGGCTGACGACCGACGAGGACGACTGGGTGGCTGACTCGCCGCGCACCCTGACGCCGTCCTACCGCCCCAAGCATGCCGACGACGCCCGCGACACCCGGCTCAACCCGAAGTACACCTTCGACACCTTCGTCATCGGCTCCAGCAACCGCTTCACCCACGCCGCCGCGGTGGCCGTGGCGGAGGCGCCGGCGCGGGCCTACAACCCGCTGTTCATCTACGGCGACTCGGGGTTGGGCAAGACCCACCTGTTGCACGCGATCGGGCATTACGCGCAGCGGCTGCAGGCCGGCCTGCGCACCCGCTACATCTCCAGCGAGGAATTCACCAACGACTTCATCAACTCGGTGCGCGACGACAAGATGCAGGCCTTCCAGACGCGCTACCGCTCGGTTGACCTGCTGCTGATCGACGACATCCAATTCCTGGAGCGTGCCGAGCGCACCCAGGAGGAGTTCTTCCACACCTTCAACACGCTGCACAATGCCAACAAGCAGATCGTGATCAGCTCTGACAAGTCCCCGCGGCAGCTGAACTCGCTCGAGGACCGCTTGCGCACCCGCTTCGAGTGGGGGCTGATCAGCGACGTGCAGGCCCCCGACCTCGAGACCCGCATCGCCATCTTGCGCAAGAAGGCGGCCCAGGAGGGCACGAACCCACCGGCGGTGGTGCTGGAGTTCATCGCCTCCAAGATCCAGAGCAACATCCGCGAGCTCGAGGGGGCGCTTATCCGCGTCACCGCGTTCGCCAGCCTGAACCGCCAGTCGGTCGAGCTGGGTCTGGCCGAGATGGTCCTCAAGGACCTCGTGGGCGAGAACGACGCACCACAGATCACCGCGCCGACGATCATGGCCGTCACGGCCGAGTACTTCCAGATCAGCCTCGACGACCTCACCGGCCAATCTCGCAGCCGCACGCTGGTCGCAGCACGGCAGATGGCCATGTACCTCTGCCGCGAGCTCACCGACCTCTCGCTACCCAAAATCGGCGAGAAGTTCGGCAACCGCGACCACACGACGGTCATGCACGCTGAGCGCAAGATTCGTGCCCAGATGGCCGAGAAGCTGACCGTCTACAACCAGATCTCCGAGCTCACCAGCCGCATCAAGGTGCGGGCCCGCTCGTGACATGCGTATCTGTGGACAGACCTGTGGACCGTGGCGGACGCAGTGTGGACGGCACCGACGGACGCCCAGTCGTCCACCGAATTGTCATTCGCCGGTGGACGACGCGGGCGTTGTCGTCCACAGCCCGTAAGGTGCGCCGGGCCAGCGTTCGTGGGCAATCGAGCACGTCATCCCCAGTGTCCACAGTTGCGAAGACGATGGACGAGAATCTCAATTCATTGATGGTGAACGACCAGAGCTGTAGCCCGGTGGACAACATGGACAGCCACCAGTCCGACGTGACGTGGGGCGACAGCATCGACGGAGGTAGGCGATGAAGTTCCGGGTCGAGCGTGACGCTCTGGCCGATGCGGTCACCTGGGCAGCGCGCAGCCTGGCCAGCCGGCCGACCCTGCCCGTGCTCGCCGGCCTGCTCCTGCAGGTGCAGGACAACCAGCTCTCGGTGTCCGGCTTCGACCTCGAGGCGTCGACTCAGGTCGACCTCGAGGTGAGCTCGGGCGCCGACGGGCAGGCGCTCGTGTCCGGCCGGCTGCTGGCCGACATCACCCGGGCTCTGCCGCCGCATCCCGTCGACGTCGTCCTGGACGGCTCGCGGTTGACGATCGCGTGTGGCTCGGCTCGCTTCACGTTGCCCGGCATGCCCGTCGACGACTACCCGAAGCTGCCCGACATGCCCACGACCGCGGGCACCGTCGATGGCGCCGAATTCGCGGCTGCGGTGGCGCAGGTCGCGGTGGCCGCCGGGCGTGACGACACGCTGCCGATGCTGACCGGCGTTCGACTCGAGATCGACGCCGACTTGCTGACCCTTGCGGCCACCGACCGCTACCGCCTCGCCGTGCGCGAGCTGTCGTGGCACCCCGGCGACCCGAGCGCGGCCGCCGTCCAGGTTCTCGTCCCGGCCCGCACCCTGGCTGACGCGGCCAAGAGCCTGGCGAACAGCGAGTCGATGACGATCGCACTATCAGGAGTGAATGGGGCGGGTGCGGGCGGTTCCGGTGAGGGCATCATCGGCTTCGCCGGTACCACCAATGGCCGGGCCAGCCGCGCAACCACCCGCCTGCTCGACGCGACGTTCCCCGCCTATCGGTCGTTGCTGCCCACCGAGTGGGCCTCCAGCGCCGAGGTCCCGGTGCCGCCGCTCGTCGAGGCCGTCCGCCGCGTCGCGCTGGTCACCGACCGCAACGCCCCGGTGCGCATGGAATTCGCCGACGGCAACGTCTCGTTGACGGCCGGCGGCGATGACGAGGGACGGGCCGAGGAACAGCTCGAGGTCGCCTACGACGGCGAGCCGATCACCACGGCCTTCAACCCGCAGTTCCTGCTCGACGGCCTGGGCGCCCTGGCCACCAGCACGGCGCGGATGTTGTTCACGTCCTCGACGAAGCCGGTCGTGCTGCGACCGACGGAGAGCGACACCGAGTACACGTACCTGATCATGCCGGTGCGGCTGCCCGGCTGATCGGTGCACGTCCGTCACCTCGCGGTCGCCGACTTCCGCAGCTGGACCAGCGCCGACCTGGCGCTGCAGCCCGGCCCGGTGGTGCTCGTCGGCGCCAATGGTCAGGGCAAGACCAACCTCGTCGAGGCACTCGGGTACCTGGCAACCCTTGGCAGCCATCGCGTCGCCCAGGATGCGCCGCTGATCCGGGCCGGCGCAGAGCGGGCCGTTGTCCGCGCCGCCGTGGCCGCGGACGGTCGCGAACTGCGCGTCGAGGTCGAGATCGTGGCCGGCAGAGCCAACCGCGCCCGACTCAACGGGGCGCCCGTATCGCGCCCGCGCGACATCCTCGGGGTCCTGCGCACGGTGCTGTTCGCTCCAGAGGACCTCGCCATCGTGCGCGGGGACCCCAGCGAACGGCGCCGCTTCCTAGACGAGGTCGTCGTGGCCCGAACTCCTCGGATGGCCGGCGTCCGGGCGGACTACGACCGCGTGCTCAAACAGCGCGCGGCGTTGCTCAAGTCGGCCGGCGGGGCCCGGCGCAGAGCGGGCGGAACCGAGCTGCCCACTCTGGACGTCTGGGACGGACACCTGGCCGAGTACGGCTCGCAGCTGTTGCACGCCCGGCTCGAAGCCGTCCGCGCGCTGCGGCCGCATGCGGCGGCGGCCTACGCACAGGTCGCGCCGTCGAGCGTCGAACTCCGCTTGCGCTACGTGACTGCGCTGGCCGAGGTGTTGCCTGCGCTGGACACCCTGAACGATCCCGAGCACATACCGCCGCCGGCCGAGCTCGCGCAGGGCATGCTGGCGCAGCTGCAGCTGGTCCGTGCCGCTGAACTCGACCGCGGTGTGAACCTGGTGGGCCCGCACCGGGACGACCTGGACGCCCGGCTCGGCGAGCTGCCGCTGCGCGGGTACGCAAGTCACGGCGAGAGCTGGTCAGCTGCGTTGTCACTACGGCTAGGCTGTTACGACCTACTGCGAGCCGACACCCTGCCGGGAGGCGATCCGGTGCTCATACTGGATGACGTGTTCGCCGAACTGGATGTCGACCGGCGCGCCCAGCTCGCGTTCGTCGCCGGCAAAGCCGAACAAGCCATCATCACGGCCGCCGTAGTCGGTGATGTGCCACCGGAGCTGCACGGGGTCCGGATCGGCATCTCGGACGGCAGGATTGGTCATGCGGAGTAGGACGCCGGTCCCGGTGTTTTCCACAGGTTCTCGTGGAAAAGTGCGGCGGCCTGTGGACGGGCTGGCGTGGGGAACCGCCCAAATCCGACGAAAATGGCAACTAACTCACCGCCCTAATGCACCCCTTGTGGATAACGAAGGAGGACCGCGGACCCTCTACTGCGGCGGGGTGGCGCCATGACCCGCGACTACGACCGCGCAATGCCGCCCGACGTACCTGTCGAATGGGAACCTGTCGAGGGCCGACCTGTCGAACTCGACGCATCTGTCGGACCTGTCGACCCCGTTGCCGGTTCGTACGCCAGCGACGAGAACGGCGGCGCTGACGGTGACGGCGATGACGACGACCTTGCCCGGAGCGCCCTGGCCGGCGCTCGTGGGTCCACCCGTGCCGCCGGTGGTCGCCGCCGGACAGGTTCCCGCCGTCGCCGTCCTGACGAGTCCGGCCGTAATCGAGGCGGCTACTCCGGCTCCGGACCCGATCCGGTCCGCGATCCCCAGCGGCTCGGCGACCTGCTGCCCGGCTACGTCGCCGACCTGGGGTGGGAGCAACCGATGGCCGACGCCCGGGTCTTCGCACAGTGGGCCGCGCTGGTCGGGGCCGACGTCGCAGCGCACTGCGAGCCGCAGAGCCTGCGCGACGGCGAGCTGCGCATCACGGCAGAGTCCACGGCCTGGGCCACCCAGCTGCGTCTGTTGGCCGGCACGCTGCTGGCACGCCTCGTCGCCGAACTCGGCCCGCAGGTGGTCACCAGATTGGTGATCAGCGGACCGACCGCACCCAGCTGGAAACACGGCCCGCGCAGTGTGCGCAACGGCCGTGGCCCGCGCGACACCTACGGCTGATCGGGCCTCAGCGCGTGGTCCCCAGCTTCCCAGTAGGGACCCGCATGAAAAGGGGGGCCGATCGCTCAGCGTCCACATCAGCCCGCGTTGCGCCCCGCTACTGCCCTCGGGAGGGCTAGACTGGACAGGCAACCATCGGTCCGCTGAGTCCGGGTACAGGTCGACGCGCAGCGTCGCAGTCCGGCTGGACCCGATTTAGCCCGAGTTCTAGTCATCCGCCGATGTTCCGGCTGGGTGGTGCGCGCCCGCGGGCGAGGAAGGTCCAACAGATGACCAGTGCAACGAGCAGCCCGGCCCGTAAGCCCGCAGCCAAGAAGAACGAGTACAGCGGCAGCTCGATCACCGTGCTCGAGGGCCTCGAGGCGGTGCGCAAGCGCCCCGGCATGTACATCGGATCCACGTCGGCGCGCGGCCTGCACCACCTGGTCTGGGAGGTTGTCGACAACTCCGTCGACGAGGCATTGGCCGGGCACGCCGACCGCATCGACGTCACCCTGCTGGCCGACGGTGGCGTCCGCGTCAAGGACAACGGCCGTGGCATGCCGGTCGACATGCACCCCACGCAGAAGCGGCCGACGGTCGAGGTCATCCTCACCGTCCTGCACGCGGGTGGAAAGTTCGACGGCAAGGCGTACGCGGTATCCGGCGGCCTGCACGGCGTCGGCATCTCGGTAGTCAACGCGCTGAGCCACCGCCTCGAGGTCGACATCGAACGCGACGGCTTCCGCTGGACCCAGCCCTACGTCGACCAGGCCCCGGCCGAACCGCTGAAGAAGAACGAGCCGTCGACGAAGACCGGCACGACCGTCACCTTCTGGGCCGATCCGAACATCTTCGAGACCACCGAGTACGACTACGAGACGATCCGCCGGCGCGTCCAGGAGATGGCCTTCCTGAACAAGGGGCTGACCATCGTGCTGCGCGACGAGCGCGCCGAGAAGATCGTCGAGGAGGACGACTCCCAGGTCGGCTCCACCTCACCTGATGCACCGACTAAGCCCCCCATGGTCCGCGAGGTCACCTACTCCTACGCCGACGGCATCGCCGACTTCGTCCGACACATCAACCGGACCAAGGAAGCGATCCACGCCAACGTCATCTCCTTCTCCGGCGAGGACAAGGAAAAGGCGCTGTCGCTCGAGATCGCCATGCAGTGGAATGTCTCGTTCGCCGAGAGCGTGCACACCTTCGCCAACACCATCGCCACCATCGAGGGCGGTACCCACGAAGAGGGTTTCCGTGCCGCACTGACGACCGTGGTCAACAAGTGGGCGGTGGCTCAGAAGCTTGTCAAGAACACCAACGACGACCGCCTCACCGGCGACGACATCCGCGAGGGCCTGGCCGCGATCATCTCCATCAAGCTCGGCGAGCCGCAGTTCGAGGGCCAGACCAAGACCAAGCTCGGCAACTCGAGTGCCAAGACCTTCGTGCAGTCGGTCTGCAACCAGTGGATCGAGGACTGGTTCAACCGCAACCCCGCCGAGGCAAAGCGGATCGTCACCAAGATGACCCAGGCCGCGCGGGCCCGCAAGGCCGCGCAGCAGGCCCGCAAGCTGGCCCGCAAGGGCGCCCTCGACACCTTCGGCATGCCGGGCAAGCTGGCCGACTGCCGCTCGACCGAACCGGGCGAGAGCGAGCTCTACATCGTCGAGGGCGACTCGGCCGGTGGCTCGGCCAAGTCGGCCCGCAACTCGCAGTTCCAAGCGATCCTGCCCATCCGCGGCAAGATCATCAACGTCGAGAAGTCGCGCATCGACCGGGTGCTCAAGAACAACGAGGTCCAGTCGCTGATCACCGCGCTCGGCACTGGCATCCACGACGACTTCGACCTCACCAAGCTGCGCTATCACAAGATCGTGCTGATGGCCGACGCCGACGTCGACGGTCAGCACATCACCACCCTGCTGCTCACCCTGCTGTTCCGGTTCATGCGGCCGCTCATCGAGGCCGGCCACGTCTACCTCGCCGCTCCGCCGCTCTACAAGATCAAGTGGTCGAAAGGCGAGCCGGGCTACGCCTTCTCCGACCGGGAACGTGACGCCCTGATCAAGGACGGTCTCGCCACCGGTCGCAAGCTGCCCAAGGACGAGACCGACCGCACGCAGCGCTACAAGGGTCTCGGCGAGATGAACGCCACCGAGCTCTGGGAAACCACCATGGACCCCGACCACCGCATCCTGCGACTGGTGACCTTGGATGACGCCGCCACCGCAGACGAGCTGTTCAGCATCCTCATGGGCGAAGACGTCGAAGCCCGGCGGAGCTTCATCATCCGCAACGCCCGAGACGTGCGTTTTCTGGACATCTGAGCGAACATGCGTCGCCATCTGAACCGCTCGCTCTGCTCGGGTCCGTCTGACGCCGCATACCGCAAGCTCGCTTCGCTCGCGCAGCGCTCAGCTCTTCGCGCACGCGCTCATCGACCGGTGGTCACCCTCGAAAGGCAATTCCAATGACAGATATAACCGAGCCGCCAGGGTACGACCGCATCGAGCCCGTCGACATTCAGACGGAGATGCAGCGCAGCTACATCGACTATGCGATGTCGGTCATCGTGGGGCGGGCGCTGCCTGATGTGCGGGACGGGTTGAAACCCGTGCACCGCAAGATCCTGTACGGGATGTTCGACTCGGGGTTCCGGCCTGACCGCGGGTACGTGAAGTGCGGGCGGGTCGTCGGCGACGTGATGGGCAACTACCACCCGCACGGCGACTCGGCGTTGTACGACGCGCTCGTGCGGATGGCGCAGCCGTGGTCGCTGCGCTACCCGCTGATCGACCCGCAGGGCAACTTCGGCTCGCCGGGCAACGACCCGGCCGCGGCGATGCGCTACACCGAGTGCCGGCTGGCGCCGCTGGCGATGGCGATGCTGGCCGACATCGACAAGGACACCGTCGACTTCGTCCCGAACTACGCGGGCAACACCGTCGAGCCGGTAATCCTGCCTGCGCGTATCCCAAACCTGCTGATGAACGGTTCCGAGGGCATTGCGGTCGGCATGGCCACCCGGATCCCGCCGCACAACCTGCGCGAGCTGGCCGCCGGCGTCACCTTCGCCCTGGACCACCCGGACGCGACCGACGAGGAGCTCCTCGAGAAGCTCATCGAGCTCATCCCTGGCCCGGACTTCCCGACCAAGGGCCTGATCGTCGGCCGCGACGGCATCGAGGATGCCTACCGCACCGGCCGCGGGTCGATCCGGATGCGCGCCGTCGTCGAGATCGAGGAGGACCAGAAGGGCGCCACCATCCTGGTCATCACCGAGCTGCCCTACCAGGTCAACCCCGACAACCTCGTCACCTCGATCGCCGAGCAGGTCAGGGAAGGCAAGATCGCCGGCGTCCGCAACATCCAGGACGAGAGCTCCGACCGCATCGGCATGCGGATCGTCATCATCCTGAGCCGCGACGCGGTGGCCAAGGTCGTGCTCAACAACCTCTTCAAGCACACCCAGCTGCAGACAACGTTCGGCGCCAACATGTTGGCCATCGTCGACGGAGTACCGCGCACCCTGCGCCTGGACCAGTTCGTCACGCACTACGTCAATCACCAGGTCGAGGTCATTCAACGACGCACGCGCTACCTGCTCAAGCAGGCCGAGGAACGTGCGCACATCCTGCGGGCGCTGCTCAAGGCGCTTGATCAACTCGACGCCGTCATTGCCCTGATCCGCAGCGCGCCGTCGGCCGATGCCGCGCGCGGTGGGCTGATGGAACTGCTGGAGATCGACGAGATCCAGGCCACCGCAATCCTGGACCTGCAGCTGCGTCGCCTCGCCGCGCTCGAGCGGCAGCGGATCCTCGACGAGGCCAACGAGATCGAAGCCAAGATCGCCGACTACACCGACATCCTGGCCAAGCCGGGCCGGCAGCGGCAGATCATCCGCGACGAGATGAACGAGATCGTCGACAAGTACGGCGACGAGCGGCGCACCCGGATGATCCCGCACGACGGTGATGTCTCGATCGAGGACCTCATCGCGCAGGAGGACGTCGTCGTCACCATCACCCGTGGTGGCTATGCCAAGCGAACAAAGACCGATCTGTATCGCGCGCAGCGGCGTGGCGGCAAGGGCGTGCAGGGCGCGGGACTGCGCCAGGACGACATCGTCGAGCACTTCTTCGTGACCTCGACGCACGACTGGATCCTGTTCTTCACCAACAAGGGCCGTGTCTATCGGGCCAAGGCCTACGAGCTGCCCGAGGCGAACCGCAATGCGCGCGGTCAGCACGTCGCAAATCTGCTGGCCTTCCAGCCGGACGAGGAGATCGCCGACGTCATCACGCTGAACAACTACGAGGTCGCGCCCTACCTCGTCCTTGCCACCAAGCACGGCCTGGTGAAGAAGACCAAACTGATCGACTTCGACTCCAACCGTTCGGGCGGACTCGTGGCCATCAACCTGCGCGAGGACGACGAGCTGATCGACGCCGCGCTGATCTCGGCCAGTCACGACCTGCTACTGGTCAGTCGCCGGGCGATGTCGATCCGCTTCACCGCCGACGACGATGCCCTGCGCCCCATGGGCCGGGCAACATCAGGCGTGTTCGGCATGCGCTTCAACGACGGGGACTCGCTGCTTTCCATGGTGGTGGTCGACGACGAGAACGCAGAAATCTTGGTCGCCACTGAGGGCGGCTACGCCAAGCGGACGCGGGTCGGGGAGTATCCGGTCCAAGGCCGGGGAGGCAAGGGTGTGCTCACCGCGCGTATCGTCTCCACCCGAGGCGGACTTGTGGGCGCCATCGCCGTCGCTCCCAGGGACGAGATCTACGCCATCACCTCTGACGGCGTCGTGATCCGCACGACCGCCGGCGAGGTTCGCCGGGCGCAGCGCCAGACGATGGGCGTGCGACTGATGAACCTGCCCGACGGCGTGCTGTTGAACGCCATTGCCCGCAACGCCGACGAGCCTGACGTGACGGAGTGACATGACCGAAGGCGGAGCCTCCAGCGGCCCACCGGCCCAGCAGGCCGCGCCGCGCAGCCCCGACTACGGCTTCTCCACCCCGCAGCACACCACTGCTGGCAACGGCTCGTCGGCGTGGAATGCGGGTCCGGCCGCTCCCGCCGGTTACGGCGGGACCAGTGCCGACTCCCCCACCGGCGCGCTGCCGGTGGTTCCGGTCGACGGTTCGCCGACAGGCGCAACCACATCGACCGCCGCGACCCCCGGCAGCGCACCGAGCAAGCCCCGCTCCGCCGGTAACCGCGGTCCTCGGCGGGCCCGGTTGCAGCTGCGCCACATCAACCCGTGGACGGTGCTCAAGTTCTCCTGCGTGCTCTCGATCGCCCTGTTCTTCGTGTGGTTGATCGTGGTCGGCGTGCTCTTCGGCATCCTCGACGGTGCAGGCATCATCAGCAAGATCAACGACACGGTCACCACCATTCAGGGCGGCGACGCCCAGGCCCCGGTGACCGCGGGCGTGGTGTTCGGCGGCGCGGCCATCATCGGTGTCGTGAACGTCGTCCTGTTCATCGCGTTGTCGACGGTCGGCTCACTCGTCTACAACCTGTGTGCCGACCTGGTCGGGGGCATCGAGATCACGCTGTCCGAGCGCTGATAGTCTTACGCGTCGCGTTCGCGGGCCTGTAGCTCAGACGGTTAGAGCGCATCCCTGATAAGGATGAGGCCGGAGGTTCAAGTCCTCCCAGGCCCACCCCGCGTGCCCATCGGGCACCTGTACCCCGGGCGTATCGTTGGCCCGGTGCGCCAGACGAAACCCGCCCTGCTGATCGCTGCTCTCGCTGCGGCGATCGCCACCGCCGCTCGTCGGCGACAGGCCCAGCACGACGCCGAGATCCTGTGGCGGGAAGCCACCTCCGACGCGTCCCGCTGACGCAGGCGCGGCACCGCGCGCCGCTATAGTGGGGCGTTCGGTTGAGGGGCCATAGCTCAGTTGGCAGAGCGCTGCCTTTGCAAGGCAGATGTCCGGAGTTCGAATCTCCGTGGCTCCACCACTAGGTGTTTCCGACGGCTAGGTGTTCGGCTCGCCCGCGCTCAGGTGCGACATGAGCCGCTCGATGCGCAGGACGCCGAGGAAGCGCCCGGCGTCGTCCGTGCAGGCAAGCGGCGTGAAGCGCACCTCGCGTGGTCGCGCCATGGCTTGCTTGACGGCGTCGGCCACCGGGGTGTCGATGTGGACGGCGAGCACCGGGCTCGTCACCCACTGCCCGGTGCTGCCCTGCTCGAGCAGCGCCGTCGGCCGGCGCTGCTCGTCGAGCACGACCAGCACGTCGAAACCGGTTGTCTCCGGCAGCACGCTCTGGGCCGCCTGCAGATTCGTCGTCGTGTAGGACTGCTGCACCAGGGCGTGCAGGACACCGTCGGTGGGCGCGACGTTGGTGGGCAGTGCGGTGCGGGCGGTGCGTTTGATGTCGGGCCAGAATTGCTGCGCTTCGCCGATGAAAGAGCCCTGCGCGAGTGGGACGTCCAGCCCGGCGAGGGCGCGCAGCTCGGCCGAGGTCGTGACGCCCTCGGCGAGGATGCATGCGTCGAGCTGCGCTGCGAGCCGACCGGTGACTTCGATAGCTGAGCGCTTGGCTTCCGAGCGGTCGGCGCCGCGGACCCAGGCCCGACCCAACCGGATGATGGCCGGCTTGAGCCGCACGATGCTGGTGAGTTCGGGCTGAGCCGCACCGCGGCCCCCGACCGCGACGAGCGCACCGGCTGCGCGGTAGGCCTCCAGCGCCGGCGTCACCGCCTCGAGCGGACCGATCGAGAACTCGGCGATGTCGAGTACCACCCCGTCCAGGGTGGTGTAGTCGGTGAGCGCGGCATGGATCCGATGATCGGCGAGCAGCGCCAGCGGCACCGGGATGGAGATGAAGGTGTTGGTCGGCAGGGTGGGGATCGCTGCGAGTGCCGCGCGGGCGGTCGCTGCGACGCCGGCGGCCCTGAGGTCCGCCCGAGCGGCGTCCTGATCACCGTCCGCCGTACCGATTTCGGACTTACCGTCACTGTGCGTCACGGCTTGGTAGCCGGCGGCCGTGCCCCATGCAACGTGCAGGATGGGCTGGTAGGTGACGGTAAAGGTCGAGCTCGTCGTATCGAGCGCAGGCACGACGTCGTCGAGCACCGGGCTTGCCACCGGGGCATTCGCTGACAACATGGTGTTCCGCTCGGCAGTCAGGGGGTGGCCGAGCTTGGGATATGGGCAGGTAGGCACGCGTTGCGACCTGGCACCACGTCGCCGCAGGCGAGGTGTTTCATCGTCGGTCCTCCGAGGTATAACTGCAGGTTCCCCGTGCGTGCTGATGTTAGTTGCAAGTAAAGCCATTCGGCAAGGCTGTCAATCCTGTCGTAAGCGACATGTCGGTCACTTTCGGCCTGGCAGCAACAAGTCACCGGTTAGCACCCCGCAATACCTATAAATCTCCTAGGTTGAGGGCTTCCTGCTCAAAAACCGGCCGACCGGCCGGCGGGCAGGCGATCTTGCTACGGAGGACATGCATGCACCCACGCACCATCGCGGCGGCTACGGTCGCCGCGGGAACGCTGGTCGGCTCGATGATCGCGGTGATCCCTTCGACATCGGCCACGCCGCCCACACCGCAGGCTATTCCTAACACCAAACCGACGTGGACCGCTTCCGCCCAGAACCTCGGTGCGGCCAAACCCAGCGCCCCGATCTCGGCCCGGGTCTACTTCGCGCCCAAGGGCGGCCTGGCCGCGGTGAAAACCGCGGTCGCGGCGATCTCCACGCCGGGCAGCGCGCAGTACCAGCAGTATTTGACCCAACCGCAGTACCAGCAACGCTTCGGTATCACGGCCGCCACGGTGGCCAACGCCACCAAGTACCTGCGTTCGTACGGGCTGCAGGTCAGTGCGCCGAGTGCCGGCAACCACTACGTCACCATCACCGGCACGGTGAAGGGCGCCAACCAGGCGTTCGGCACGGAGATCGCGCGTTTCCAGCACGACGGGCAGGCGGTGCAGGCCCCGGCCAAGACGCTGGCGGTGCCGGCCTCGTTAGGTGCCGCCATCCTCACCGTCACGGGCTTGGACACCACCCCACAGCACAAGACACCGGAGACCAAGCAGGACGCGCCGCCGCCGGCGGGCTTCCGTAACGGACGACCCTGCTCGATCTATTTCGGTGCTCTCCAGGCGACCTACCAGGCCGACTTCAAGACCAAGCTGCCGAAGTTCAACGGCACGACGCTGTCGTATGCACCCTGCGGCTACACCGGTCCGCAGTTCCGCAGCGCATACGAGGGCAACAGCACCCTGACCGGCAAGGGGGTCACCGTGGGCATCGTCGACGCGTACGCCGCCCCGACGATCGCCAAGGACGCCAACACCTACGCCACGAACCACGGCGACGGTTCCTACACATCGGGCCAGCTCGTCCAGACCGTGCCAGCCTCGTTTACCAATCAGCAGGAATGCGGCCCGTCGGGGTGGTACGGCGAGGAGACGCTCGACGTCGAAGCCGTGCACGCAATGGCGCCGGATGCGAAGATCCACTACTACGGCGCCCAGAGCTGCGAGGACGATGACTTCACCGACACGCTGCAGCAACTCGTCGACGACAACGACGTGTCTATCGTCAGCAACTCCTACGGTGACCAGGGCGAATCCATCCCTGCGGACGAGATCAACGCCGAGGAAGCCGTCTTCCTGCAGGGTGCGGCCCAGGGCATCAGCTTCCTGTTCTCCTCGGGCGACGACGGCGACGAGCTCGCCGCCACCGGCCTGAAGCAGGCCGATTACGAGGCTTCGGACCCATATGTGACCGCCGTGGGCGGCACCTCAACCGGCATCGACGGCAATGGGGCCATCTCATTCGAGGCTGGTTGGGGAACCAACAAGTACAGCCTGTCCAGCAACGGCAAGTCGTGGACCCCGGTCGGGTTCCTCTACGGCGCCGGTGGCGGGGAGTCGGCACTGTTCAACCAGCCGGCTTACCAGGCCAAGGTCACCAATGATGCCTACCGGCAGGTACCGGATGTGGCGATGGACGCCGACCCGAATACCGGCATGCTCATCGGCGAGACGCAGACGTTCACCACCGGCAAGGCCTACGGGGAGTACCGCATCGGCGGGACGAGCCTGGCCTCGCCGCTGTTCGCCGGGCTCACCGCGCTGACCGTGCAGAACGCCGGCAAGCGAGCTGGGTTCCTCAACCCGACGATCTACGCCAAGCCGGGGAACTTCACGGACGTCAAGGGCAACCCCAAGGTCGCCGGTGACGTTCGCGTGGACTTCATCAACGGCGAGAACGCCACGGACGGGCTGCTGTACTCCGTCCGGACCTTCGGCCAGGACTCCAGCCTCGTGGTAACGAAGGGCTACGACCAGGTCACGGGAGTCGGCGTCCCGAACGCCGGCTGGCTGACCGCCTTCGGCACGAAGAAGTAACACCGTCCAGTGCGGATCGAGGGCGCGCCGCTTCGGCGGCGCGCCCTCGGTACCGTTGCTCTCCGTGACCCCCCCGGGCTGCTCGCGAATGACGGCCGTGCTCGCCGTCTGGCTCGGGAAGCTCACGCTGCTGGCGCTTCGCGCCCTGGGCCGACGCGGCAATGCGATGCCCGGCCTGGTGGTCGAGAAGGTCTTCCCGCGCTACCTGGCCACCGCGCTGGCGCGGCTGCCGCAGGGCGTCGTCGTCGTCACCGGTACCAACGGCAAGACCACGACGACCAAGATGGTGGCCACGATCCTGGGTGAGCGGTACCGGGTGCTGACCAATGACACCGGGTCGAATTTCGTGCGTGGCGCGATCACGGCCACGGTCGAGCACGCGTCCTGGTCTGGGTGGTTGCGCTACGACGTCGCCGTCTTCGAGCTTGACGAGGCGTGGGCGGTGCGCTTCGTCGAGCGGGTGGCACCCCAGCACTGCCTGCTGCTCAATGTCATGCGCGACCAGCTCGACCGCTTCGGCGAGATCGACACCACCGCGCGACTGCTCGGCAAGGTCGCCGCGGCCACGACCGGGCACGTCGTGCTCAACCGCGACGACGAACGTGTGGCTGCGCTCGCCGCGGACACCGCCGCGCAGGTCAGCTGCTACGGCGTCACACCCGAACTGCGCGAGCTTTTCCCCAACGACGAGGAGCTCTACGGCGGGCCGGTGACCATCTCCTCGGTGCCGGCGGCCGTCGAGCTGCGGACGCTGCCGTCGCCGTCGCATCCGGCGGCCACGTTACGGGTCGACGGCACCGACCACGACGTCGTATTACGCGCCGAAGGCCCGCACAACGCCCAGAACGCGTGTGGCGCCGCCGCGCTCGGCCTGGCGCTCGGGTTGGACGTCGACACCGTGCTGGTGGGGTTGGCCAAGGTGTCGCCCGCCTTCGGCCGCGGGCAGTCCTTCGAGGTCGACGGGCGCCGGGTGGTGCTGCAGCTGGTGAAGAACCCGGCCGGCTTCCGGCAGACCCTGCGCACCTTGGATATGCAAACGCCCGACGCGGTGGTGGTCGCCATCAACGACGACTACGCCGACGGTCGGGACGTCTCGTGGCTCTGGGACGTCGACTTCGCGGTGTTGTCGGGGTTGCCCACCCGTCTCTCGACGGCCGGTACCCGGGCCGCCGACATGGCCGTGCGGCTGCGCTACGACGACGTCGCGGTGGAGGAGATCGAACCGGATCTCGAGAAGGCGCTGCGCTCGTCCGTGCGCTCGGTGGATGACGATGGCCACGTCGTCATCTTCAGTACCTACACCGCCATGTGGGCGCTGCATGCGGTGCTGCAGCGGATCGGGACGGCGCTGTCGTGAAGGCGGCACTGGGATGAAGGCGCTCCGGCTCGTGCACCTCTACCCCCGCGAGATGAACATCTACGGCGACACCGGCAACGTCCTCGTCCTGCGCCGCCGGTTGCAGTGGCGCGGGCTGGCGGTGACCATCACCCCGGTGAGCGTCGGCGACCCGCTGCCGCACGACGCGGACATCCTGCTCGGCGGCGGTGGGCAGGACGCTGCGCAGGGTGACATCGGCGCGGACTTCGCGCAGCGCGGTCCGCAGTTGCGCGCCATGGCCGACGACGGCGTGGTCATGCTCGCCATCTGTGGCACCTACCAAATGCTCGGGCACGAATTCGTCACCCAGGAGGGTCGCCGCATCGCCGGCGTCGGGGTGCTGGACGTCGTCACGCACGGCCAGCCCGTCCGGTTGATCGGCAACAACTGGGTCGTCACCCCGCAGGCCGGCCGGCTCGTCGGCTATGAGAACCACAGCGGGCTGACGACGCTCGGGCCGGGCGCCGCGCCGTTGGGCACGTCGCAGCTCGGACGGGGCAACAACGGCAAGGACGGCACGGAGGGGGCGGTGCGCGACAACGTCATCGGCACCTACCTGCACGGCCCGGTGCTGGCCAAGAGCCCTCGCTTCGCCGACGACCTGTTGCGCCGGGCCTACCTCCGGCGCGGGGAGCCGGCCGAGCTCGAGCCGATCGACGACGCGCTGCCCGAGCTCGCGGCCCGGGTCGCGGTGGGACGGCCCCGGTGAGGCGGCCGGCGTTGGGGGTGGCGGCCGCGGCCGCTCTGCTGTCGCTCACGGCGTGTACGTCCAGCGGCGAACCCGCGGGCCCGTCCGCCACTCGCACCATCGTGCAGACCGAGACCGCGCCCGCGCCGACCATCTCGTTCACCCCGGCGCCAGCCACAACCGTCCCCGCCTTGGGCGACCGGACGACCGCACCGAAGGGGGAGCGGTTCCAGAAGTGCCCGTACATCAAGGCCGGTAAGGACAGCGATCCGACGAATGAGGCGAACATTGCCGACCTCGAGGGCGACCGGGTCGGCCGCGTCACGGTGCTCACCGGCCTGCGACCCGTCGGTTGCCGGTTCTACTTCTCCTACTCCTACGGAGACACCCGGCACGAGGCCGTTGCCGATATCCGCCCGCGCACGTTCCCCAGCGCCACTGACGCCCACAACGCGCTCGTGCTCACTGCCCGCGCCGGTACCGAGCCGATCAGCGAGCCGAACTTCGCCCCCGGGGTCGACGGCATCGCCTACCGGACGAAGTTTTTCGGCCCGGACGGAGTTCAGGACTGGGCCTTCGCGTTTGCCAAGGGCAAGGTCCTGGTGGTCGTGCACACCCAGGTCACCATCTCGTCGAAGAATGCCGTGAACATCGGGCACGCGATTGTCGGGAAGTTCTGAGCGTCCGATCAGCCGTGTCGTGATCTTGATTGGTGGCCGCCGGGCCCGACGACCCACCCAGCTGGACCGCCACCGGGCTGTCGCCGTGCTCGCCCAACGACGGGAGGACGCCCGGCTCGCTAAGCCCCGTCTGGCAGGATTGCCGGCATGAGCAATGCAACCCAGATCGCCACGCTGCACACCACGTCCGGTGACATCCGGATCGAGCTGTTCGGCAACCATGCCCCGAAGACGGTCAAGAACTTCGTCGACCTCGCGACCGGCGCGAAGGAATGGACACACCCCGGTACCCGCCAGAAGACCAACGACCCGCTCTACGATGGCACCGTCTTCCACCGGGTCATCCAGGGTTTCATGATCCAGGGCGGCGACCCGCTGGGCGAGGGCTTCGGCGACCCGGGGTACAAGTTCGCCGACGAGTTCCACCCCGACCTGCAGTTCGACCGGCCCTACCTGCTGGCGATGGCCAACTCGGGCCCGAACACCAACGGCTCCCAGTTCTTCATCACCGTCGGCCGCACACCGCACCTGAACCGCAAGCACTCGATCTTCGGCGAGGTCGCCGACGCCGACGGCCGCGCCGTCGTTGATGCGATCGCCACCACCAAGACCGGGCGCGGCGACAAGCCGGTCGAGCCGATCTCGATCACCTCGATCACGGTCGAGCCCGCCTGAGCAATGGGGCAGAGTCCGGGCGGGCCGGCCGAGCAGGTCGTCCAGCGTTGCTATCGCCACCCCGACCGGGAGGCGATGATCCGCTGCACGCGCTGCGACCGGCCGATCTGCCCGGACTGCATGCGCCCTGCCTCGGTGGGTTTCCACTGCCCGGACGACGTGCGCGACGGTGCGCGCTCGGTTCGCGCGCCACGCACGATGGTCGGTGGCCGACTGCGGGATAGCCCGCCGTACGTCACGATCACCTTGATCGTGCTGAACATCGCCGCGTACCTGGTGAGTGGGACGCTCGACGGCGCGTCATTGCGCGATCCGGTGTCGCACCCCTCGCGGCTGTTCATCGATTGGCAGCTCTTCCCCCCGGCCATCCACAACAATCACGAGTACTACGAGCTGATCACGTCGGCGTTCCTGCACCTGAGTCCGCTGCACATCGCGTCCAACATGCTGTCGCTGGCCATCGTCGGACCAATTCTGGAGCGGGCTCTGGGCCGCTGGCGATTCCTCGCCGTCTACCTGCTGAGCGCGCTCGGTGGCAGCGCAGCGATCTATGCCTTCGGCAACGAGATCGGTTACACCGCGGGCGCGTCCGGCGCCATTTTCGGGCTGTTCGGCGCGTGCCTGATCCTCATCCGCAAGCTCGGGCTGAACGCGCAGTGGCTGATCGGCACGATCGTCCTGAACTTCGTGATCACCTTCTCGGTGCCGCACATCTCCAAGCTCGGGCACATCGGCGGGTTCCTCACCGGCCTGCTGGCCACCACGGCCATCGCCGGGTTGCCGAACCTACGCCAGCGCATCGAACCGCGGCTACAGGCTGCCGGCCTGGGAGGGGTGCTAATGCTGATCATCGTGGTGGTCGGGGTGCGCACCGCTACCTGGTGACGCGGGTCAGCCGGGGCGGAACGCGTTGATCAGGTCGGCTGCCTGCTCGGGGTCGGTCCCGATGGCGCGCCGGCTCAGCACCACCAGCACCGCCTCGGCGTCGATCTCGAGGACGGTGCTGCGCAGCCCGAGGTGCAGCCGACTGTCCGCCCGCACGTGCTCAACGTCCGACCAGGCCAACGTCGCCCGCGTCGCGGGTGTCCGGATCCGCAGGCCGTCGGCGTCGGCGACCAGCCTGGGCGAGAACACGACGTCACTGATCGCGTAGGCGGCGAGCACGACCGCCGCAATGAGGGCCAGCAGCCCGCCCGGCCCGGTGCCCGCGAGCCCCGCAGCAACGACGGCGAGCAGCGCCCCGGCGGCGGCCAGAGCGGTCATGCGGCGCTCGGGCGCGAAGCAGGCACGCGGCGCGACGTCAGCGGAGTTGTCCACAGGCTTTTCCCCAGCTGGGGACAGAACTACAGTCGTGTAATCACAGGCGTGGAAAACGTTGTGGACGCTGGCTCAGCGCCAACGGACTGCCATGATCAGGCCGAGCAGCATGATCCCGAAGCCGACGGCGAAGTTCCATGCGTCCAGGCTGGCCATCACGGGGATGTGTGGGTCGGTGCCGCTCGAGGTCAGGTAGTAGGTGACCAGATACGCCAGCCCGATCAGCAGGACGATGGCCATGACGACCGGATACCAGGCCGGGCTGGGCGAGAGCTGCCGCACCGGTGCCGCCGCGCTCGACGAGGACCGGACCGGCGCGTCATTCTTCTTGCGGACCTTGGACTTGGGCACGTGCTTACTCCAGTTCATGCGGTGGGACTCATACTGGTGACGAAGATCTGCCACCGACTGCCGCTAGCGTAGTCGCCATGGTGCAGCCGGGCTCGGGCACGCGCACCTGGCGCCTGCTCGTGCCGGTGGTCTCCCTGGTGGCCGGGGTCGGCTTCGCAACGAGCGCGCGAGACTCACACGGTACCGAGCTGCGCGCGCCCGGCATCGTCAGCCTCGGCGACACCGTGCGCTCCGCCGAGCGCACGGTGCGTGGGCTGAACGCCCAGGTGAGCTCGTTGCAGGTACAGGTGCAGTCGGCGGCCGCGCTCGCGGGCAGCACGGACGGCCGGGTCTCAGCCGCGCAGCGCCGCGTCGCCCCACTTGCGGCGGCCGGCGGGCTGACCGCGGTGCACGGCGAGGGGACGCTGGTGGTGCTCGACGACGCCAGGATCGGCGCTGCCAACGCCGGCGTCGATCCCAATCAGTTGGTGGTGCACCAGTCGGACCTGCAGTCGGTGGTGAACGCGTTGTGGGCCGGTGGTGCCGAGGCGATGTCGATCGCGGGTGAGCGGGTCATTCCCACCTCGGCCGTACGCTGTGTAGGCAACACACTGTTGCTCAACGGCGACGTGTACTCGCCGCCGTTCCGTGTTGCGGCGGTCGGTCCATCGGCGACAATGCAGAAGCAGTTGGCTTCCTCCCCCGGGGTCAAGGCGTTCCAGGAGGCGGCCGGGTATTTCGGCTTGGGCTACACCGTCGAGTCCAAGGACAGGGTGGACGTGCCCGCTTACACCGGGCCGCTGACCCTCAGCTACGCCCACGCCGGATCGTAAGTCCGTCGACACCACGGAGGATTCATGACCGACCTGCGCTTCGCTTCGGTCGCCGGAGGCCATGCCCAAACGTCGCGTTCCGACTGCGTCGTCGCGTGACCGACACGGCGATTGCTGAGCCGTCGCCGCCCCCTGCGCATCGTGCGGCGGGCCGCTCGGTTGGTGACCGGATCCGCTTCGTCCTGCGCGGGATCGGCCAGACGCTCATCACGGCCGGATTGGTCGTGCTGCTGTTCGTCGTCTACGAGGTATGGATCACGAACCTGTTCGCCGACCGCGAGCAGTCGCACGTCGCCGACACCTTCAAGAAGGAGATCGTCGACGGGAAGGACCCGCTCCTGCCCCTGCCCGGCAGCAAGGATCCGACGATCCCGCTCGGCGACGGCATCGCTGTGCTCTACATCCCCCGTCTGGGCAAGGACTTCCATTTCGCCATCGTCCAGGGCAGCGTGGTGCCTACTGACGGACAGCTTGAGAAAGGCCCGGCCCACTACCGAGACACTCAATTGCCCGGGCAGGTCGGCAACTTCGCGATGGCCGGGCACCGAGTCGGCAAGGGCGAACCGTTCCTCAACCTCGACCAGTTGCGCGCCGGCGATTCGGTGATCGTCGAGACCGGCTCCTACTGGTACGTCTACCGGGTGAAGGGCCAGCAGCACGGGCTGACGAAGAAGGACGACGACGGAATCGCTGGCCGTCAGATCGTGTCGCCCACTGATGGCAACGTTTTGCTTCCAGTGCCGAATCACCAAGGCGCGAAGCCCACCGAGGCTTTGCTAACGATGACAACCTGCCATCCGAAGTACTCAGCGAATAAGCGGATGATCATTCATGCTGCACTCGATAGCTCGGCCACGGTGAAGGTTGCAGCCCAGTCCGGCAACGCCGTGCTGACCATGCCCGATTCGATCAAGGCGTTGTTTTCGGCGGTGAGCACCTGATGTACGTCTGGATCTGGCGCCACCTGCCCGGGCCGGTCGCGGCCAAACTCGGGCAAACGCTCGTGCTGCTGCTTCTCGTCACCGCCCTGCTGCTGTTCGTGATCTTCCCGTGGATCGAGCCACACCTGCCCATCAACCAGGTCACGGTGCCCAACAAGTGACCCGCGTGCTCGTCGTCGACAACTACGACAGCTTCGTCTACAACCTCGTGCAGTACCTCGCCCAGCTCGGAGCCGAGGTCGTCGTGCGGCGCAACGATGAGGTGACGGTCGGCGAACTCGACGACCTCCGGGTCGACGGCGTCCTGATCTCGCCCGGCCCCGGTGAGCCGGCCGACGCCGGTTGCTCGCTGGCCATGGTCGAGGCCGCCGCCGAGCGCGCGCTGCCCTTGTTCGGCGTGTGCCTGGGTCATCAGGCCATCGGCGAGGTGTTCGGGGCGCCGGTGATTCGCGCCTCCGAGCTGCTGCACGGCAAGACCAGCGCCGTGCTGCACGACGGCACCGGCGTGCTCGCCGGGTTGCCCTCGCCGTTCACGGCCACCCGGTACCACTCGCTGGCCGTCGCCGAGGACACGCTCGCACCCGAGATCCTGGTGACGGGTCGGACGGCTACCGGCATCGTCATGGCGCTACGGCATGCCACGCTGCCCATCGACGGCGTGCAGTTCCACCCCGAATCGGTATTGACGCAGGGCGGGCACCGGATGGTGGCCACCTGGTTGGCCCGGTGCGGGGCGTCCGTCGACGACGCGTTCGTCGCCCGCCTCGGTGACGAGGTTACCGCCCTGCAAGCGACGGCGTTCGCGCCGGCCTGAGCCGAACTCTTTGCTCAACCCTGTTGCTGACGCCGGCCGGCGTGCGTCTGTAGTGGTGAAGCGGTCGCCACGGCTGCTGCGACAGGAGGCTGTCAGTGGACGCTGACGACTCGGCGATCGACGTCGTCGTGACGTCGACGGCGGCGCCGGCTCCATCCGCTGCCCTATCGCACCTGTTCGCAGATCACTACCTGCAACTCGTACGGCTCGCGCGGCGCCTCGTCGACGACAATGACACTGCCGAAGATGTCGTTCAAGACGTCTTCGCGGGACTCGATGTGACTCGCGTCGCCGACCTCGGCGCTCCGGATCGTTACCTGCGGGCTGCCGTGGTCAATCGGTGCCGGTCGGTCCTACGCCGGCGACGGGTGGTGCGTCTGACCTCGGTGGGTCATCGGCGTCCACCGGGCACCAGCGAGGCGGTCGAGCCGGCCGACGCACCGCTCTTGCTGACCGAGCGCCGGCGACGCGTGCTCGACGCTGTCACGCACCTGCCCGGCCGTCAGCGGGAGGTCATCGTGCTCACGTACTACCTGGACATGGACATCGCCGGCGTCGCCGCGCTGCTGAGAATCAGCCCGAGCGCCGCCTCCTCGTCGCTGGGCCGCGCCCTCGCCACCCTCACCCGCATGCTGGGAGACGACGATGCCTGACCTCGAAGCTGAGTTACGTGCGGCCCTGACGGCGGCGGCGGACGAACTGACCACAGCCGATCTGCGGCAGCCGCAGCCGCCCGTCTCGAGCTATCGCGGCGGGCCGCATCGACAATGGACCATCGCGGCGTGCATAGCACTCGTCATCGCGCTGGCTGCCGGGCTGACCCTGGTGGTGAGCAGGCACCAGCAGCGGGCGGCTGCGCCGGATCCGTCCTCGCTGGTCGGTTGGGTTTGGTCGATAACCGAGGTGACCCATGACGGAACGACGTCCGCTGTTGCTGCGCAAGCAGGGCAGTCGACCTTCAGCCCGAATTCCTTCTACTTCCTGCCCGACGGTCGATGGGGGGCGGCCGACCTGCTCAACGCCTACGAGGGGACGTACACCCTCGCTGGTGAGACGGTGCGTATCCACGGCGGCGTCCGGCAGGCCGAGTCGGTCGGCGGCATGCCGGCAACGGGCCTACCGCTGGCAGCCGCACTCGCGGTGTTCAAATCCGGGGTGCCGGCCCGGGTGACGATCACCGGGAACACGGTGATGCTGCGATTCGGCTCCGACCGGCTGGTCGCCACGCGGCCGGCTGCGATCACATCACCGATCATCGGCACGAACTGGCGGATCACGGAGGTACGGCACGGCGCGCAGCAACAGCAGATGCCTGGCAATGCCCAGTTCACCGAGCCGACCCCGACCCTGGCGTTCTTGCGCAGCGGCGTCGCCGTGCTGACTGACCTGAACTTGCTCAGGACCGGGCACTACACGGTTGCCGGATCGACCTTGACGCTGCAGAACATCGAGTTGCACCCTCGGGCCCGCAATACCCAGGATCCCGCTCTCGAACTGCTGAACGGCTCGCTCCGCGAACTCGAGACCCCCGGCGTCCGGATCAGGTTCGCCGTCAGTGGGTCGGAGCTGTCCCTTGTCGCCGGTGATTACACCGTCACGGCAGAGTCGCTGTCGAAGGAGCCGACCCCGACCCCGACACCCACCTTCGCGCGGCACCAAGGAAAGACGCCCGCCTTCGTCGGCTATGAATGGAACATCACCGCCGTCGAGCACGGCGGCAAGCGGGTGAGCATCCCGGCCTCGTTCCGCGGTTCGGTGACCTTCAGCAGCCGCGGCGAATTCAGCGGGGGTGCCGGGAGCAGCGGCCAGGCCGGCACTTACCAGTTGACGAAGCGCGGCTATGTTGCGAGGAATCTGGCCGACAATCTGCTGTTCGGGCCAAGGGGTTCGGCCGGGGAGACTCTTGAGCGTGCGTTGCGTGCGATCGAGACCTCTAACGCCGAGATCATCGTCAGCACCTCCGGACGCACGATCACGATGATGCACGGCGGGTACGTGGTAATCGGCGTCCGTGGTCAACGCGTACGCAGCTTCGCGGACTTAAGCCCGGTACGTGACCCGGCCGCGCTGACCGGTATCACGTGGACCCTTACCGGCATCAGCCAACAGCCGAACGAGGTCGGTGGTCGCCCGACCTTTGCGCAGCCCGACGCCCCGATCACCGTCGAGTTCGCCGGCCCCGCCGGAGGTCAGGGGGCGGTCACGAGTGGCTGCGCCACGGCCTCTGCGTCGGTCTTGACGGGGCAGCTCCTGTTCAGCACGCCGTGGTCACCGCCGACTGGCTGTCAGACCGGCGTACACCTTGGTTCAGCGCAAGCTGCGTTCGTCTATCGGTTGCTGACGCGCAGCGACTTCTGGTCGGTTTATCAGGGGGTGCTGACCATCGCCCGAGCCGGAGTGGGGACGCTGCGGTTCCATCGGTGAGTGCAGGGCGCGGGTACCGCGCGAAGCAAGCGGGTGTCCCTTCGCGGCAGGAAGGCACGGGTAGGTCAGGTCAGCTGTCCAGGCCGAGGGTGAACGTGGGCTTGGGTGCGGTCTCGGGCAGCCGGTGCGACGGGTCGAGCTGGCGGATCGCGGTGCCGGTGGCGAAGAACTCGGTCGCGTGCTCACCCCAGACGTGGTTGTGAACGTCGACCGTGACGCCGACGATCCCGGTGGCGCGGGCCTGGGTGGCCTCGTACTGCATCCGCGCCAGAGACAGCTCCCGGGCCTGATAGATGCCCTGGGTGAAGATCACCATCTCTTGGTTGACACCTGCCTGGCGCAGTGACTGCATGACGCTCTGGTGTGCAATGTGGTAGACGCAGGTACCCAGGACGAAGGCGACCGGCACCGAGCCCGCAGCGAGCAGGCGATAGAAGTCCTGCGCCGATAGGTCGGAGGAGAAGGCCCGGCCGTCGGGCGCGCGGTGTGCCCCATGGCCCTGCAGCGCTCGGACCGCGGTGCCTGTGGCGATGAACTCGAGCACCCCCTGGCCCCACACGTACTGCTGCGCCCGCAGGGTCACGCCGACGACCCCGTCGGCGCCGAGGCGGTCGGCTTCGGCCTGCATCCGGCTCATCGCGAGTTCGCGTGCGGAGTACATCGCCTGCGTCAGGACGGTCAGTTCCTGGTTCTGTCCCCACCGGCTGATCTGGATTCCGATGTGGTAGATCGACGATCCGACGACGAAGCCCAGCGGCTCGAAGCCCGCCTCGTTGAGCAGGACGTACTCCGACACAGACAAGTCCGAGGTGAACACTGCCCCGGGAGTCGCGCCGGCGGTGTTCGCCAACCGGTTGTTCGCGGCGTCGGGTTCCCAGTTCGCCCCGGCGTCCTGGACGTCGTTGCGGCCGAACACGGCCATGGATCCTCCTGCTGTCCCCGGGCGTGGTCCGCCAGCCTGTGCGTCGACCCTAGAGGGACGATCTTGAGAACTCACCACGCTTTACAGTGCGTCCATGCAGCCGCTGGAACCGCCGACGCCGCCAGGTGAGCCCGGTCCGCCGGGTGAGCCCGGTCCGCTGGGCGACCTGGTGGTAGCGCACTTCCGGCGCGTCGAGGTCGCCATGCTCGGCCGCGTCCTGATTTCGACGTTGAGCGGTGCGCTCCCGGCACCGATGGTTCGGGTCGAACGGCGGCGATCGTTCGGACGTCGGCGGACCGGGCGGGCCGGCGAACCGATCGGGATCACGGTCACGGCCGGCGACCGGACGCTGACGTTTCGGGCTCCTGAGGTCGGGGTGGCCGAGGCCACCGTGGGTTTCACCGTGCGGGGCGTTGTGCTGTCCTCGACCCCGGTGCCGGTCGCGCAGTGGCTCGACGAACTGGGTGTCCTGCTCGGTCAGCTGACCAGCGACGACGAGGCCACCCGCGCCGCTCTTGAGCGAGCGTTGCTGAGCTGACGGCGGGCCTAGGTCGCGGCCTGCTTTGCGGCTGCCTTCACCTGCTGCTTGGTGGCCCGCACCTTCTTCAGCGACGCGTCGTCGACCACGTCGGCGACCGAGCGGAAGGCGTCGGGCTCGCCGTAATTGCCGCTCGCCTCGCGCCAGCCGGCGGGCCGGACGCCGAACTGCTTGCCGAGCAGCGCCGCGAAGATGCGGGCTTTCTGGTCGCCGAAGCCGGGCAACCGGCCGATGCGGGCCACCAGGTCGGCACCGTCGGCAGCCTGCGTCCAGACGTTCTCGGCGCGCCCGTCGAACTCCTCGAGGAGCAGCTGGGCGAGCGACTGGACCCGCTTGGCCATCGCGGCGGGGAAGCGGTGCAGGGCGGGCGGGGTGCGGAACAGCTCCTCGAAGGCCGACGGGTCGTACCCGGCGATGGTGGCGGCGTCGAGGCTGCTCCCGTCGCCGAGGCGCTCGAGCAGCACCGACGGTGAGGTGAACGCCTTCTCCATCGGGATCTGCTGGTCGAGCAGCATGCCGACGAGCAGGGCCAGCGGATCGTGTTCGAGCAGCGCGTTGCCGGCGTCGGTGGTGGCGAGATGCATGCCGGAATCCCATCACACCGGCGGGATCGCCGCGGGCTGGGAAGGCTGGTCCGCGTGACGACATCGAGACGATGGCTGTTCGGCGATCAGCTCGGCCCGGCCTTCCTCGACGACGCCGACCAACCGGCGCTGATGATCGAGTCGCGCCGCGTGTTTGCGCGGCGACGGTTCCACCGCCAGAAGGCGCACCTGGTGCTATCGGCCATGCGCCACCGCGCGGCCGAACTCGGCGAGCAGTGCCGCTACGTCCAGGCCGACACCTACCGCGAGGCGCTGGCGCAGGTCGGTGAGCCGCTCACCGTGTGCCACCCGACCTCGCACGCCGCGCTCGACTTCGTCCGGTCGCTGGACGGCGTCGAGGTGCTCGAGCCGCGCGGGTACGCCACGTCGCTCGAGGACTTCACCCGCTGGGCCGACGGGCGCGGGAACAAACGGCTGCTCATGGAGGATTTCTACCGCGAGTCGCGACGCCGCCTGGACGTTCTGATGGACGGCAGCGAACCGGCCGGCGGGAAGTGGAACTTCGATGCCGACAACCGCGAGCCGCCACCGAAGAGCGCCGTGCTCGGCGTCGACGAGCCGTGGTTCCCCGACGAGGACGAGATCGATGAGCAGGTGCGTGTCGACCTCGACCGGTGGGCGGCCGACGGCGACGTCCAGTTCCTCGGCGACGACGGCCCGCGCCGGTTCGCCGCCACCCGCGGTGAGGCGCAGGCCGCACTCGATCGCTTCGTCGATGCCCGGCTCGCGACCTTCGGCGCGCACGAGGACGCGATCCTGACTGCCGACCCGTGGATGTCGCACTCGATGCTCTCCGCACCGCTGAACCTCGGGCTGCTCGACCCCGTCGAGGTTGTGCGGCAGGCCGAGCATTCGTACCGGTCGGGCGGGGCGCCGATCGCGTCGGTCGAGGGGTTCGCGCGTCAGGTGATCGGCTGGCGCGACTACGTCTGGCACCTGTACTGGTACCAGCCGCGCGACTACCGGCGCGGCAATGCGCTGCAGGCGACCAAGGACCTGCCGACGTGGTTCGCCGAACTCGACCACGAGCGGGTCGGCGCGGCCTGCCTGTCCGACACGCTGGCCAAGCTGGCGCAGCACGGCTGGGTGCACCACATCCCGCGCCTCATGGTGCTGGGCAATTACGCGATGCAGCGGGGCTGGCGGCCGTCGCAGGTCACCGACTGGTTCCACCGCGCGTTCGTCGACGGCTACGACTGGGTGATGGTGCCCAACGTCGTCGGGATGTCGCAGTACGCCGACGGTGGGGTGATGGCGACGAAGCCCTACGCCGGCGGCGGCGCCTACATCGACCGCATGAGCGACTACTGCGGCGGCTGTCGCTACGACCCGAAGGTGCGGGTCGGTGAGAACGCCTGCCCGTTCACCGCCGGCTACTGGGCCTTCCTCGAGCGCAACCGCGACAAGCTGCAGGGCAACTTCCGGATGGGCCAGCCGCTGCGTGGCCTGGACCGGCTCAAGGACCTCGGCGCGCTCGTCGAGCAGGAGCGTTCGCGCGGGTCGCGGGCGCCGTGACGTTGCTCGAGGTGGTCGCGGCGGCGATCGTCCTGGACGGGCAGGTGCTGGCGGCTCGTCGTTCCCGGCCCGTCGACCTTGCCGGCCGCTGGGAGTTCCCCGGCGGCAAGGTCGAACCCGGTGAGGACGACAGGGCCGCGCTAACGCGGGAGTGCCGCGAGGAGCTGGGCGTCGAGATCGAGGTCGGCCGGCAGCTCGTCTCGGCGAGCGACGAGCGGGTGACGCTCGCGCTGTACGCGGCCGTGCTCGACGCGGGCACCCCCGAGCCCGGCGACTCGCACGACGAGCTGCGCTGGTTGACCGCCTCGACGCTCGCGTCCGTCGACTGGCTACCCATCGACGCCGCGCTGCTCGATCCGGTGCGTCTGCTGTTGCGGTCACCCGATGCGAGGAGCACCGTGTAGCGGATTGGCCACGGGGGTGGACATGAACGAACGCACGAGCAGCACCGCGCTCGAGACGATCAGCTTCGACAGCTCGGGGACCCGGTGCGAGGCCTGGTACCTGCGCGCGGGCAACGACGAGCTGACGACGTCGCGTGGGCGACCCTGCGTCGTGATGGCGCACGGCTTCGGCGCCACCCGCGACGCCGGCCTGCTGCCGTTCGCCGAGCACTTCGCCGCGGCCGGGGCCGACGTCCTGAT
The DNA here is from genome assembly GCF_964244045.1 of uncultured Jatrophihabitans sp. NCBI lineage: Bacteria > Bacillati > Actinomycetota > Actinomycetes > Jatrophihabitantales > Jatrophihabitantaceae > Jatrophihabitans > uncultured Jatrophihabitans sp. The sequence goes on from NZ_CAXTHK010000003.1 coordinate 217,951, forward strand.
CTTCGACTACCGCGGCTTCGGGACCTCCGACGGGGCGCTGCGCCAGGACGTCGACCACCGCCGGCACCGCGAGGACTACCACGCGGCGATCGTCGCCGCCCGGGCCCGTCGTGGCGTCGACCCGTCCCGGATCGCCGTGTGGGGCAGCTCGTACTCCGGGGGGCACGTCATTGCGGTGGCCGCACAGGACCAGCGCGTCGCGGCGGTTGTCAGCCAGGGCGCGGCTATGGACGGCCTGGCCGCGCTGCTCATGGTGCGCGGCGAGAGCGGCACCGGGAAGGCACTCGCGCTGACGAAAGCCGGGCTGCGCGACGCGGCCCGGGCGCTGCGGCGCCGCCCACCGGAGCTCCTGGCGATCGTCGGGCCGCCCGGGTCCGATGCTGTCATCTCGGCACCCGGGGCGGACGTCGGCTACCGCAACATCATGGGCCCGACGTTCCGCAACGAGATGTGCGCCCGCGGGATCCTCCGCCTCGCCCGGAACCGGCCGGTGCGGGTGGCTGCCAAGGTGCTGTGCCCGGTCCTCGTCGTGGTGGCCGAGCAGGACAACATCGCGCCGGTGGCGTCGGTGCGCAAGGCGGCGGCCAAGATGCCGCGCTCCGAGACGCTGTCGCTGCCGGTCGGGCACTTCGACATCTACGTCGGGGAACCCTTCGAGGAGTCCGTTGCGGCGCAGGTGGAGTTCCTGCGCCGCGCGCTCGCGGGTTGACGCCCATCGGTGATCAACAGCACCGAAACGTCGTGACACGACGTTTCAGTGCTGTTGATCAGGGGGGCGGGTCAGGCGAGCGGAGCGTCCAGGGCGGACTCGGCGGCCCGCACGGCGTGGCCGGAGGCCACGAACTGCACGGCGGCCTCGATCTCCGGGGCAAGGTAGCGGTCGGGGCCCGGCCCGGCGACGTGCTCGCGCAGCGCCCGGACCACGGCGCCGGTGGCCGGGCCGGGCTGCAGCGGGGCACGCAGGTCGAGAGCCCGGGCGGCGGTGAGCAGCTCGATGGCCAGGACCCGGGTGAGCGCGTCGACACTGCGACGCAGCTTGCGGGCGGCCGACCAGCCCATCGAGACGTGGTCCTCCTGCATCGCGCTCGACGGGATCGAATCGACGCTCGCGGGCACGGCCAGCCGCTTGAGCTCAGACACCAGGGCTGCCTGCGTGTACTGGGCGATCATGTGGCCCGAGTCGACACCGGGATCGTCGGCCAGGAACGGCGGGAGCCCGCGCGAGCGGGTGGCGTCGAGCATCCGGTCGGTGCGTCGCTCGCTGATGCTGGCCACGTCCGCGGCCGGGATGGCCAGGAAGTCCAGGACGTACGCGACGGGTGCGCCGTGGAAGTTGCCGTTGCTCTCGACGCGGCCGTCTGGCGTGACGACGGGGTTGTCGACGGCCGCCCGCAGCTCGTACCCGGCGACCATCCGGGCGTGGGCCAGGGTGTCGCGGGCCGCGCCGGCGACTTGCGGCGCGCAGCGCATGGAGTAGGCGTCCTGGACGTAGACGCAGTCCGGGCCGGCGTGGCTGGCCACGATCGGTGAGCCGGCCAGCAGCAGCCGCATGTTGCCCGCCGCGACGGCCTGGCCGGGCTGCGGGCGCAGGGCCTGCAGGTCCGCGGCGAATACGGCGCTGGTTCCGAGCATGGCCTCGACGCTCATCGCCGCGGTGAGGTCGGCGGTGCGCAGCAGCAGGTCGAGGTCGGTGCAGGCCAGCAGCAACTGGCCGAGCATGCCGTCGGTTCCGTTGATCAGCGCCAAGCCCTCCTTCTCGGCCAGCTGGACCGGCTCGAGACCCGCGGCGGCCAGGGCCTCGGCGGCGGGCCGTTCGACGCCGTCCGGGTCATGGACCGTGCCCTCGCCGATGAGGGCCAGCGCGACGTGCGCGAGCGGCGCGAGGTCGCCGGAGCAGCCCAGCGAGCCGTACTCGCGCACGATCGGTGTGATGCCGGCGTCCAGCATGCCGGCGAGCGTGGCCGCGGTTTGTGGCCGGACGCCGGTGCGGCCGGTGGCCAGCGTCGACAGGCGCAGCAGCATCAGAGCGCGTACGACCTCGCGTTCGACCTCGGGACCGCTGCCCGCCGCGTGCGAGCGGATCAATGATTGCTGCAGCAATGCGCGCCGCTCCAGCGGGATGTGCTTCATGGCCAGCGCGCCGAACCCCGTCGAGATGCCGTAGTGCGGTTCGACGTCGCCGGCCAGCGCCTCCACGACGCCGCGGGTGGTCGCGATCGCCTGCTGCGCCTCGGCGGTCAGCTCGACACCGGCGCCGAACCGGGCCACCGCGACGAGCTCGGCCTCACTGACCGGGCCGGTACCGACGGTGACGCGGGTGGAGAGGGGCTGAACGCTCATCCGGCCACTGTCCCGTGCGCGGCCATGCCGGGCGACGCGCCACGCGTCTCGTCTCGGATATCAGACCGCCCGTGACCGGGCGGACTGGAGTGCTGGGTACGGTCGAACCCATGCGTGCTGTTGTCATCACCCAGCCCGGTGGCCCCGAGGTCCTGCAGGTGCAGGACGTCCCCGATCCGTCACCGAAACCCGACGAGGTGATCGTGCAGGTGGCGGCCGCCGGGCTGAACCGGGCCGACCTGATGCAGCGTCAGGGGCACTACCCGCCGCCGCCGGGCGCGTCGGAGTACCTGGGCATGGAGGTGTCGGGGACCGTCGCCGCGGTCGGCGACACGGTCGCGGGCTGGAGCGTCGGCGACCGGGTCTGCGCGCTGCTGGCCGGCGGGGGTTACGCCGAGCAGGTCGCGGTGCCGGTGGGTCAGCTGATGGCCGTGCCGTCCGGGGTTGACCTCGTGACCGCCGCCGCCCTGCCCGAGGTCACCTGCACCGTGTGGTCGATGGTGTTCGGAGCGGACTCGGGCCGGTTGCAGCCCGGCGAGTCGCTGCTGGTGCACGGCGGGTCGAGCGGCATCGGCACCATGGCGATCCAGCTGGCCGTCGGTCGCGGGTCGCGGGTGCTCGTCACCGCCGGCTCTCAGCGCAAGCTCGACTTCTGCCGCGAGCTCGGCGCCGACGTATTGATCAATTACAAGGACGAGGACTTCGTCGAGCGGGTGCAGGCCGAGACCGACGGCGCGGGCGTCGACGTCATCCTCGACAACATGGGCGCGTCCTACCTGGCTCGCAACGTGGCTGCGCTGGCTACCGATGGCCGGCTCGTCGTCCTGGGCCTGCAGGGCGGGGCGAAGGGCGAGCTCGACTTGCGCGCGCTGCTGAGCAAACGGGCTACGGTGCACGCGGCCGGACTGCGCGCGCGGCCGGCTCCGCAGAAGGCCGCCATCGTGGCCGAGGTCCAAAACGCCATCTGGCCGATGATCGAGTCCGGCGCGGTACGGCCCGTCGTCGACACCGTGCTGCCCCTGGACGAGGCCGGCCGGGCGCATCAGCTGATGAACGACAGCGGCCACATCGGCAAGATCCTGCTCACGCCCTGATCACTCGGGCTCTCTAGCCGACCAGCTGACGCAGCGCCTCGAGCAGCTGGCCGACCTCGGCGGCTGACGTGTGCGGCATGAGGCCGACGAAGCACGCGCCGCCGATCTCGTCGGCGCCGACCGCGCGCAGCAGCTCGGCGATGCCGGCCGGGCCGGTCCACACCGAGACGTCGTGTCGCTGCAGGAACGTGCCCACCTGCTCGGGTGTGCGGCCGGCCACCGTGAAGGCAGCGACCGGCAGTTCGCGGTCGGGCGCGCCCAGCACGGTGACGCCGGGCAGGGCGCGCAGCCCGTCGTCCAGGGTGCGGTACAGCCCACGGGTGTACTCGCCGGCGAGCCGTTGCGACTGCACGAGTCGGGCTCGCCGGTCGCCGCTGGCGTTCTCGGCGAGGTCGGCAAGGTGGTCGACGGCGGCCGTGAACCCGTCGAGCAGCTCGACGGGCAGCGGCGGTACCTCGAAGTCGCCGGGCACGACGGAGTCGTCGGACACGGCGCGCAGCTCCTCGAGCAGCCCTGGTCGGGTGATCAGCGCCGCGACGGTCGGGCCGCCGAACGCCGGCGCCGCGACGGCAACGACGTCGGCCCCGAGCTCGGCGAGGTCGAGGGGCAGGTACAACGGCGCGACGCCGGCGTCGACGACGACCAGGGCGCCGCGCGCGTGCGCGAGGTCGGCGATGGCGCGGGTGTCGGGCACCGCGCCACTAGCCGGGTTGCCCAGGGCCACGGTGACCACGCGGGTACGTCGGCCGATCAGCTTGTCGTACTGCCAGGTCGGCAGCGCGCCGGTCTCGACGTCGACCTCCGCCCACCGGGCGATCGCGCCGCGCGAGCGGGCCAGGCGCAGCCAGGGGTGCAGGGCTACGTCGGCGTCCAGGCGGCTGACCACGACCTCGTCGCCGAGCTGCCAGTCCGAGGATGCGACGGTGGCCAGGCGCAGCAGCAGCGACACGCTGCTGGAGCCCAGCACGACGTCCTCGGGGCGACCCTTGACGAGATCAGCGGCCGCCCAGCGCGCCCGCAGGACCCGGGTTGCGGCCTGCTGGGAGCGGGTGGAGTGCGACCCGGGTTGAGCCGGGGCCGAGCGCAGGGTGCCGATGATGGCGCGGATGACGGACTCCGGCTGCAGCGCCGCGAACGAGCCGTCCAGCGCAGCGGTGCGGGTGGCCAGCGTGGGATAGAGGCCACGCACCCGCGCGACGTCGACGCCGATCACTTCCACGCCCACCCCCGCCTCGCTGTTGCTGGCTCCGGCCGCCCGGGCAGACTGGAGCCGTGAGCGAACCTTCCCACGACCCCGTGCCAACGTCGACCGGTAGTGCTGAGGTCCACGACGTCGCTGACGCGTCCCCTGACGCCGACCAACGCGACGTCGACGAGATTACGGCGCAGGTCGAGCAACCGGCGAAGGTCATGCGCATCGGCACGATGATCAAGCAGTTGCTCGAAGAGGTCCGGGCCGCCCCGCTCGACGAGGCCGGCCGGCGCCGGCTGCGCGAGATCCACGAGACCTCGATCTCCGAACTCGAGGACGGGCTGGCGCCCGAGCTGCGCGATGAGCTGCGCAGGCTCAGCCTGCCCTTCGGCGGCGAGGTCCCGTCCGAGGCCGAGCTGCGCATCGCCCAGGCCCAGCTCGTCGGCTGGCTCGAGGGCCTGTTCCACGGCATCCAGACCGCGCTGTTCGCCCAGCAGGCCGCGGCCCGCGCCCAGCTCGAGGAGATGCGCCGCCGCGCGCTGCCCAGCGGATCAGGCGACGGACAGGTCATCGTGGGGCCGGGTGGCCAGATGATCCTGCCGCCGGGCGTGCGGATCGGGCAGTCCGAGGAGCAGGACGGCGGCGGCGGCCGGGGCACCGGCCAGTACCTGTAGCGCTGTCTAGGTTCTTCGCGTGGCCAACTTCGTCCGGGACGTCGTGCTGGCGCGCGATCCTGACGACCGCGCCGTCATCACGCTTGAGGCCGACGGCACCCGCGTGGAGTGGACGTTCGGCGAGCTCACTCGGGCAGCCGGTGCTTTTGCAGCGTCGCTGACGGAGCAGGGTGTGGGCCGCGGGACGGTGGTGCTGACGCTCGTCGGCAGCCGGATCGAGTACGTGCTGAGCATCCTCGCCGGGTTGTGGCTTGGCGCGCCGGTGCTGCCCTGCAGCGAGCAGCTGCGCACGAAGGACATCGCGCTTCGCCTCGAGCGGGCGCGTCCAGGCCTGGTGCTGTGCGACCCGCGCAACCGGGCCGCGCTCGACGCGGCCGCGCCGACCTGCCCGGTACTCACCCCGGAACCCGCATTGTGGTCCGGCGCCGCCGACCCGCCGCCGTTCGCCGAGCTGGACAACGTCGACCCGGCGTTCGTGCTGTTCACCTCCGGCACCAGCGGCGAGCCCAAGCTCGTCACCCACGGGCAGCGCTACGTGTTCGGGCAGCGGTTGCAGGCCACCGAATGGATGGCCGCTCGTCCCGGCGAGCTGGTGTGGTCAACCGCGGCTCCCGGTTGGTCGAAGGCCGCACGCAACTGCTTCATCGCGCCCTGGCTCGGCGGCGCAGCGGCGCTACTGCAGGACGCCCGCTTCGACGCGCCGCAGCGCCTGGCCACGATCCGCGCCGAGCACGTCGACGTGCTGTGCATGGCGCCCACCGAGTTCCGCCTCATCGCGGCAGCGGGTCCGATCGGGGAACTGCCCTCGGTTCGTCGCGCGGTCACCGCCGGCGAGCCGCTGGGCGTGCCGGCGTTCCAAGCGTGGCGCGAGCAGACCGGCCTGGAGATTTCCGACGGCTACGGCCAGACCGAGACGGGCCAGGTCACCGGCGTGCGTCCCGGCGAGACCGCGCCACCCGGTTCGATGGGCCGGCCGCTGCCGGGAATCGCGGTCGAGATCGTCGACGGCGAGCTGACCGTCGATCCGACGACCGTCCCGACCTTCTTCCTCGGCTACGACGGCCAATCCATACCGATGAGTATGTGGCGCACCGGCGATCAGGTGCGCCAGGACGACGAGGGTTGGTTGTTCTTCGAGTCCCGCGCCGACGACGTGATCATCAGCGCCGGCTACCGCATCGGCCCGACCGAGGTCGAGTCTGCGCTGCAGTCGCATCCGGCGGTCCGGGAGTGCGCCGTGCTGGGGGTGCCCGACGAGACGCGCGGCTCGGTGGTCGGCGCCGCGGTGGTCGTCAAGGCCGGCGTCGAGGCCGGGGACGCGCTCGTTGCCGAGCTACAGGCGCATGTTCGGTCCGAGACCGCGCCCTATAAATACCCGCGCCGGGTGTGGTTCGTCGACGAGCTGCCCAAGACCGACAGCGGCAAGATCCACCGAGCCGCGCTCAAGCCGCCTTCCTGAGCTTGACGTCCTGGGCCCGGGCGACCCCGGTGACGAGGTCAGGCGGCTGGTCGGGCGTGCTCGAGCTCAGGGTGACGGCGACGGACACCGACCCCTCGACGAAGAAGATGCTGTCCTGCAAAGCGCCATACCCTTTGGTACGGCCGGCGATACGGTGGCCGTCGGCGCCGATCGCGACCGCGCCGGAGTGGGTGGTGCTACGCAGGCTGTCGACGGCGGTGCGGAACGCCGTCGCGGCGTCGGCGCGTGCGGCTGCCGGGTCCGGTGCGGCCACCAGCGTCACGCTGAGTTGGCGGAAGCCGCCCGCAGCCGTGAAGTACCGGATGGCCGTAGCCGTCGTGGGCCGGTCCTCGCCGGCCGGTGTCATCGCGGTGTAGCCGGGCAGATCGACGTCGGGGCTGGTGACCAGGACAGCCGCCAGTGCCGCGCGCATCAGGCTGCCGGCCTCACGCGAGGACGCGCTCGATGAGTTCGGCGACGGCGTCGTCGTCGTTGCGCCCGACCGTGACCGCCGCCGCGGCGCGCGCGGACGCATGGCCGTTGGCAACCGCGAAAGAGTGCCCGGCCCACTCCAGCATCGGGATGTCGTTGGGCATGTCACCGACGGCCAGGATGTCCTCGCGGCGGATGTCGTGCCGCGCGGCCAGCTCGGCAAGCCCAGTGGCCTTGGTGACGCCGGCCGCGGCGATCTCGAGCAACCCGTAGGACGACGAGTGGGTGATGGTGGCTCGCTCGCCGAGCAGCTCGGTGGCCGCGACCAGGAAATGATCGGGCTGCGCCGAACGGTCTTTTGCCAGCAGCTTGATGCCGGGCTGACTGGCGATGTCGGCGAGCGTGCCCATCGGCGGTTCCGGGATGGGTCGGCCGTGCCGGTCGAGTCGCGGGTTCACCCGCCAGTCGTGGACGTACCCGGGCTCGGCGGCGAAGCCGTGCGGGTACTCGACCGCGAACGCAACGTCCGGAAACTGCACGCGCAGCTCGTCGCCGATCTCGCGCATCAGCTCCGGCGGCAGCGAGTGGACCGACAGCAGGCTCTGGTCGGCCATGTCGTAGAGCACCGCGCCGTTGGCGCCGACGGCGACGCCGACGTGCCCGGTCTCGTCCATGACGTCGTCGAGCCAGCGCGGCGGACGCCCGGTGACGAACGCGACGACGAGACCGGCTGCGGTCGCGTCGCGCAGGGCGGCGCGGGTGCGGTCGGACACCGTGTCGTCGCTGCGCAGCAGCGTCCCGTCCAGGTCGGTGGCTATCAAGCGGATGCCGGCCGTCGACAGGTCTGCGATCTCGGCGGGCATCACGGCGCGGTCAGCAGTTCCCGGCCGCCCAGCCACGGGCGCAGCGCGGCCGGCACGTACACCGAGCCGTCGGGCTGCTGGTGGTGGTCGAGCAGGCAGGCGATGGTGCGCGCCGCGGCGCACAGCGTCCCGTTCAACGTCGCGACCGGCGTGGTGCCCTTCTCGCCTTTGAGCCGGATGTTCAGCCGGCGGGACTGGAAGGTCGTGCAGTTCGACGTCGACGTCAGCTCGCGGTAAGCCTGTTGCGACGGGAACCACGCCTCGATGTCGAACTTGCGCGCGGCGCTGGTGCCGAGATCGCCGGCGGCGACGTCGATGACGCGGTAGCTGAGCTCGAGGGCGTCCATGAACTCGCGCTCCCAGGCCAGCAGCCGCTGGTGCTCGTCCTGCGCGTCCTCGGGTCGGACGTAGGAGAACATCTCGACCTTGTCGAACCAGTGGACGCGGATGATGCCCTTGGTGTCCTTGCCGTAGGAGCCGGCCTCGCGACGGAAGCAGCTCGAGAATCCCGCATAGCGCAGCGGCAGCGCCGCCGGGTCGAGGATCTCGCCCTGGTGGTAGCCGGCCAGCGCGACCTCCGAGGTGCCGACGAGGTACAGGTCGTCGTCCTTGTCGAGGTGGTAGACCTCGCTGGCGTGGGCGCCGAGGAAGCCGGTGCCCTCCATGATCTCGGGCTTGACGAGCGCCGGGGCGATGATCGGGACGAAGCCGGCCGCGGTGGCCTGCGCCATGGCCATGTTGACCAGCGCGAACTCCAGCTGGGCGCCGATGCCGGTGAGGAAGTAGAAGCGGGCGCCGCTGACCTTGGCGCCGCGGTCGGTGTCGATGGCCTTCAGCGCGGCGCCGATCTCGACGTGGTCGCGCGCGTTTTCGACCTCGGGCGGGGTGCCGACCGTCTCCAGGGTCACGAAGTCGGCCTCGCCGCCGGGCGGCACCCCGTCCTCGACCAGGTTGGCGATCAAGAGCTGCGTCGTGCGCAGCTCCGCGTCAGCGTCGCCCTGCTCGACCTCCGCCGCCTTGACCAGCTGGGCGAGCTCCTTTGCTCTGCTCAGTAGGACTGAGCGCTCGTCGGGTGCGGCTTTGCCGACCTGCTTGCTCAGTGTCTTCTGCTCGGCCCGCAGGGTGTCGGCGCGGGTGACGGCCGCCCGGCGGGCGTCGTCGGCGGCGAGCAGGGTGTCGACGATCGCCTCGTCGGCGCCGCGCAGGCGTTGCGAGGCGCGGACGCGGTCGGGGTCGTCGCGCACCACTTTGAGGTCGATCACCTGACCAGGCTACTGACGGGACGGAACGTCGTTGTCCACAGGCCGCTCCGTGCCAGCCGCGGGCGATCTAGGGTCGACGCGGAGCACAGGAGGTGATCGCGGTGTCCGGTTACGACGTCGACCCGGTCGAGCTGTTCGCCGCCCGGGGGCGGGTGCAGGAGGCAGCCCAGGACGGACGCACCGAGCTGGCGCGGCTCGAATCGCTCGCGAACGACGTCTTCGCCGGCGGCTGGCGCGGCGGCGCGGCGAGCGCCTTCCACGCCGGCTACACCGAATGGCACGAGGGCGTCTCCACGATGCTGGCCGCGCTCGACACCCTGGCCCAGGCGCTCGGCGACGCGGGGCTGGACTACGAGCGGGCCGAGGGCACGAACACCACCGGCTTTCATCGGATGGCATCATGAGCTTCACGATCGACCCCGAGCAGCTGGACGAGCTGATCACCCAGCTCGCCCGCTTCGGCCGATCGCTCGAGTCGGTGCAGACCGACGTGCAGTCCCGGATGAACCGGGTGCACGCGGTGTGGCGCGGGGTAGCGGCCGAGGAGCAGGCGGCCGCGCACGCGCGGTGGCGCACCGGCAGCCAGGAGATGCACGAGGCCCTGCAGACTATGCGGACGGTCGTGGCCACCGCGCAGGAGAACTACTCGGCCGCGATCCGCGTCAACGGCGCGCTCTGGGCACGGTGAGCCCCTTCACCGACGCGCCCGTAGGGTCTGCCCCATGAGCGACCGGTTGCCGATCAAGATGCTGCACGACCGCGTCCTGGTGCGGGAGCCGCGCGAGGACGGCGAGCGCCGCTCGACCGGCGGCATCCTGATCCCGGCGACTGCCACCGTCTCCAAGCGGCTGTCGTGGGGTGAGGTCGTGGCCGTCGGCAATCACGTGCGCGCGGTCGAGACCGGCGACCGCGTGCTCTTCAGCCCCGACGACCGCTTCGAGGTCGAGATCGCCGGCGAGGCCCTGATGCTGCTGCGCGAGCGCGACCTGCACGCGGTGGCTGCCGAACGAAACGACGCGAACACCGGCCTCTATCTCTAGCCGCCACCCGTTTCGCGCATCCGGGCCAGCCAGGCCTGCGAGTCGATGAACGAGGTGTCGGTGCGCCCGTCCGGTACCGGCCCCTGCGTCCCGTCGCGGCGGGGGTACGAGCCCAGATAGCGGACGTCGGCGCACACCCGGTGCAGCGCGGCCAGGGCGTCGCCGACCCGCTGGTCGGTGATGTGGCCCTCGCAGTCGATGGAGAAGCAGTAGTCGCCCATCCGCCCCTTGGTCGGCCGGGATTCGATGCGGGTCAGGTTCACCCCGCGCGAGGCGAACTCGCCGAGCAGTTCCAGCAGCGCCCCCGAATGGTCCTCGCGCAGGTAGGCGACGAGCGACGTCCGGTCGTTGCCGGTCGGTGCGGGCGGCGGGACGGGACGGGTGAGCAGGACGAAGCGGGTCACCGCACCGTCGGCGTCGGCGATGTCGTGGGCCACGACGTCCAGCCCGTACAGCTCACCGGCGACGGCAGCCCCGACCGCGGCGTCGAACTCGCCACCGGCCACCGCCTGAGCGGCCCCGGCGGTCGAACCGACGAACGTCACCTGTGCCGTGGGTAGGTTCGCGATCAGCCACCGGCGGACCTGCGCCTCGGCGTGCGGATGCGTGGCGACGCTGGTGATGTTGCCCAACTGTGTCCCCGGCTTGGCCATCAGCTCGAAGGTGACGCGTAGGTAGACCTCGTCGGCCACGACCAGCGCCTCGCCGTTGGCGAGCTCGTCCAGGGTGGCTGGCACCGCCCCCTCGACGGAGTTCTCGAGCGGCACGAGCGCCGCGTCGGCCTGCCCGGCTCGCACCGCGTCGATGGCCAGGGTGACGTTGCCCAGCGGCAGCAACGTCGCGCCCGCGGCGACCGGCAGCTCGCGCACGGCGGCGTGCGCGAACGTGCCCTCCGGCCCGAGGAACGCGATCGTGGTCACGGGCGAACGCAGTGAGCGCGGGACGGATGGGCATGGCCTTCGGCGGCCGGAGCGCAGCGGAGGACGGTCATCCGCGCAGGGTAGCGACGGGTCAGGACGCTTTGCGGCCCAGTAGCGGACGGCGCCGGGCCAGGGCCGACGACACGGCCTGCTGCTCCTCGGGTGTCAGCTCGTGCTCGCCTTTGCCGCCGGCCACGCCTTTGGCGTAGACGCGGGTGTCGCTGGCGCTGGCGATGGCGCTGATCGTCACGCCGTCGCCCTTGCCGTCGAGCAGGGCGAGTGAGAACGACAGACGCCCGGACATCTCGCCGAACGCGTCGTAGCGCACGAGCGCAAGATTCTCGAGCGCGCCCTGCTTGGCCTCGGCCGGCTTGCCCCGACCGGCGTGCAGACCGTCGGCGACGAGCGCGCGCAGATCGGCGATCTCCTCGGCGATGACCTCGGTGCGCTCGCTGTTGCGCTCGGTCAGTTCGACGAGCGAAAGCTGACCGTCCGGGCCGCGCGTCCCGCGCGCGATGATCGTCGTCGCGCGGCGCAGCTTGGCAAGCGTCCGCAGCGCGACGTACGCCGCCACGAGGGCGACGTAGGCGAGGACGAGCGCGAAGACCGCGACGTAGGTGGGCATCGTCGCCAAGGCTATGGCCGCACCCGCCACCGACCGGGGAGGACACGGCCGCGGGCGACACGATTGGACAGTCTGTACAGCTCATTGACCCATGGCATGTACAGAGTGCAGCACGATGTGCAGATCGAATGGACAGGCTTGTTCACTCCCAGCCCGAAGTGCAGGCTGCGGGTATGACGAGCACCCAGGATCTCACCCCGGCCGAGCGGTCCGCCGAGCTCACCGTCGAGCGGCTGCAGCAACTCGTCGGCCTCGTCGACTACGACGAGCGCACCGACCCGTTCCCCGTCACGGCGATGGACGCGGTCGTCTTTGTCTCGGGAAACGCCACCCAGAGCGCGCTCTACTACCAGCACGCCTACGGCATGACGTTGGTCGGCTACACCGGGCCGGAGACCGGCAACCGCGATCACAAGGGCTTCGTGCTGACGTCGGGTTCGGCCCGCTTCGTCATCCTCGGCGCCGTCGACCCGGCCAGCCCGCTGGCCGACCACCACCGCCGGCACGGCGACGGCATCGTCGACCTCGCCTTGGAGGTGCCCGACGTCGACCGCTGCATAGCGCACGCCCGCGCCGAGGGCGCCACCATCCTCGACGAGCCGCACGATGTCAGCGACGAGCACGGCACCGTGCGCACGGCCGCCATCGCGGCCTACGGTGAGACCCGGCACACGCTGATCGACCGCTCGCGCTACACCGGCGTCTACCTGCCCGGGTTCGTCGCTCGCACCGGCGCAATGACGCCCGCGCCGTTCCCGCTGTTCAGCGCCGTCGACCATTGTGTTGGCAATGTCGAGCTGGGCCGGATGAACGAGTGGGTCGACTTCTACAACCGCGTCATGGGCTTCGTGAACATGGCCGAATTCGTCGGCGACGACATCGCCACCGACTATTCGGCGCTGATGAGCAAGGTGGTCGCGAACGGCAACCACCGGGTCAAGTTCCCGCTCAACGAGCCGGCGCTGGGCAAGAAGCGTTCGCAGATCGATGAGTACCTGGACTTCTACGGCGCGCCGGGCTGCCAGCACATCGCCATCGCGACCACGGACATCCTGCGGGCCGTCGACGAGATGCGGGCACGCGGCGTCGAGTTCCTGGCCACGCCGGACAGCTACTACGACGACCCCGAGCTGCGGGCCCGCATCGGCCAGGTGCGCGTCCCGGTCGAGGAGCTGAAGCAGCGCGCGATCCTGGTCGACCGCGACGAGGACGGCTACCTGCTGCAGGTCTTCACCCGGCCGGTCGGCGACCGGCCGACCGTCTTCTTCGAGCTCATCGAGCGGCACGGCTCGCTCGGCTTCGGCAAAGGCAACTTCCGCGCCCTCTTCGAGGCCATCGAGCGTGAACAAGATCTCAGAGGGAATCTCTAACCCGCCGGGAGCGATCTGGTCTGACCCGCTCGCTTCGCTCGGGGCCATCCTGCGATCGCGTCGCTTGCTCGCTGCGCTCGCGCGAGCGGCGGACTCTTCGCGCGAGCGCTCATCGCACCGTCTGGGACGATGGTCCATGTGACTTCGTTTGCTGAGTTGGAGCTGCGGCCGGAACTGCAGCACGTCCTCGACTCGCTCGGTTACGAGGAACCCACGCCGATCCAGCGTGAGAGCATCCCGCCCCTGCTCGCCGGACACGACGTCGTCGGTCAGGCGGCCACCGGCACGGGCAAGACGGCGGCGTTCGCGCTGCCGTTATTACAACGCATCACGCCGGGTGGCTCGGCTCCGCAGGCCCTGGTGCTCGTCCCCACCCGCGAGCTGGCCATCCAGGTCGCCGAGGCCATCCACCGCTACGGCCGACAGCTCGGCGCGCGGGTGCTGGCCGTCTACGGCGGGCAGCCGATCACCCGGCAGATCCGAGCTCTCGAGCACGGCGTTGATGTCGTGGTCGCCACCCCGGGTCGTGCCATCGACCACATCAGCCGCCGCACCGTCGACTTCGGCCAGCTGCGCACGGTCGTGCTCGACGAGGCCGACGAGATGCTCGACATGGGGTTTGCCGAGGACATCGAGGCGATCATGGAGGCCGTCCCGAGCGAGCGGCAGACGGTGCTGTTCAGCGCCACCCTGCCCAAGCGCATCGACGGCCTGGTGCGCCGCTACCTGACCGACCCGGTGCGGGTGCTCATCCGGACTGAGCAGAGCAGCACCGAGACGGCGCTGGTCCGTCAGGTGGCCTACCTGGTCCCCCGGCAGCACAAGGCGAACGCCCTTGGTCGGCTGCTCGACATCGAGTCCGCGACGGCGGCGGTGATCTTCTGCCGCACCCGCGAGGAGGTCGACTCCCTCGGCGAGACGCTGGCCGCTCGCGGCTATCGCGCCGACGCGTTGCACGGCGGCATGACGCAGGACCAGCGCGACCGCGTCATGACCAAGGTCCGCAACCGCACCACCGAGGTCCTCGTCGCCACCGACGTCGCGGCCCGCGGCCTGGACATCGACCATCTCACGCACGTCGTCAACTACGACCTGCCCAACGCTCCCGACTCCTACGTCCACCGCATCGGACGGGTGGGCCGCGCCGGCCGCGAAGGCACCGCCATCACCCTTGTCGAGCCGCGCCAGCATCGGCTGCTCAAGAGCATCGAGAAGGCGACGAAGCAGAAGATCTCCGTCGAGACGTTGCCCACCGTGGCCGACCTGCGGGCCCGGCGGCTCGAGCTCACGCGCGCGGCGCTGTCCGACGCGCTGCGCGACGCCGACGGCCTCGAGCAGTACCGCGTCGTCGTCGACACGCTCACCGATGAGCACGACCTCATGGAGATCGCGCTCGCCGCGGTCAAGCTCGCTCATGAATCAGGTACTGACGACGACCAGGACACCATCGACATCCCGTTGGTGCGCCCGTCCAGCGGCGACGGGGACGGTCCGCACGCAGCCAAGTCCCGCCCCAAGTCCGGCCCGACCACCACGATCTTCGTCAGCCTGGGCCATGCGGCCAAGGTCCGCCCGCAGGACCTCGTCGGCGCCATCGCCAACGAGACGAGCCTGTCGGGGCGGCAGATCGGCGCCATCGAGATCACCCACAAGTTCTCGACGGTCGAGATCCCGCTGGCCGCCGAGGCCGAGGTCGTCGCCGCGCTGCAGGCAACGATGATCAAGGGCCGCAAGGCGCGCGTCGAGCGGTACAAACCGCCGGCCGAGCGCGGCTTCAAGCCGAAGAGAGACCAGCCATGAGCATCCGGCCGGCCCTGGCCGCCATGCCGGCATACATACCTGGACGTACGGTCGCCGGCGCCATCAAGCTCGCCAGCAACGAGGTGCCCTACCCGCCGCTACCCTCGGTGCTCGCCCGGATCGCCGACGCCGCGGCCGGCATCAACCGCTACCCCGACAACGCCTCGACGGAGCTGACGCAGGCGCTGGCCGCGCGCCTCGGCGTGGCCGTTGAGCAGGTGCGCGTCGGCTGCGGATCGGTATCGCTGTGCACGCAGCTCGTCCAGGCTGTCGCCGACGCCGACGAGGAGGTCATGTACGCCTGGCGCTCGTTTGAGGCCTACCCGATCATCGCCGCGGTCAGCGGCGCGTCGTCGATTCAGGTGCCACTCACCGCCGGGCACGTCCACGACCTGGACGCGATGCTCGAGCGCATCACCGGCAAGACGCGGTTGATCTTCGTCTGCAACCCGAACAACCCCACCGGCACGGTGGTGTCCCGCGACGAGCTCGTGCGCTTCCTGCGCGCCGTCCCGACGGACGTCACGGTCGCCCTGGACGAGGCCTACTGCGAATTCGTCCGCGACGTCGAGGTGCCGGACGGGCTGACGTTGCTCGACGAGTTCCCGAACCTGGTCGTGCTGCGCACGTTCTCCAAGGCCTACGGGCTGGCCGGCCTGCGCGTGGGGTACGCGGTGGCCGGTGATCCCACGGTCGCCATGGCCATCGGCCAGACCCAGGTGCCGTTCTCGGTCACCACGCTCGCTCAGCAGGCGGCACTCGCCAGCCTCGAACCGGCGGCCGAGACCGAATTGCTCGAACGCGTCGACGCAATTGCGGTGGAACGGGAGCGGGTGTTCGCCCGGCTGCTCGACCTCGGCTACCCCGTACCCCCGTCGCAGGCCAACTTTGTCTGGTTACCTCTTGGCGCCGCGACCACCGACTTCGCGGCCGGTTGCGAGGACCGCCGCGTCATCGTGCGCGCCTTTGCCGGCGCCGGCGCGCGGGTCACGATCAGCACGCCCGAGGAGAACGACCGCTTCCTCGAGGCCGCCGCGGAGCTCGCTGCCTCCTAGCGTTCGCCGACCGGTTTGGCTGCGGCTCGGGCGCGCGCCGCGCGCTCGTGCAGGTTGGCCGCAGGACACTGCGGGTCCCGCAACGCAACGGTCACGGCCGGGCCGGCACCGATCACTTCGTCCGGCTCCGTCGAGCGGTAGATGCAGGTGCAGCGGGTCAACGCCATGTCGGCCTCCTGGTTTGAGGTGAACATGATGGTGACAGCGGGTGAACGGCAGCGCTCGGTGACAGGCCGGATCGTGCGCAGTGCCACAGGCGTGGCGCCCGACAAACGCGCTTCGGGACTCCGGGGGGTCGTTCACGCTGGGCAGGCACGCGGTGCCAGGATGGGACGGAACCCGTTCGCTCCATAGTCACAACGAGGTGACTTGCGCATGAAACAGACCGAGGCAGGAACCGTCGACCCAGCGGTGTTCGCCCGGCGCTACCTCGTCCATGCCGCGACCCAGCTGGCCGGTCAGTCGCACAGCCAGCTCGCCGCGCTCGCGCGCACCGTCCTGGACTTCGGCCGAATGCGGCCCTGGGGGCAGAACCTGCTGCAGGTGCACGACCTCGACGGCGAGACCACGGCCGTCGACATGGTCTCGATCGACGCGCCGTACATCGTCGAGTCGCTCATGGCCGAGCTGCACCGCAGCGGCCATGGGCCGGCCCGGGTGCTGCACCCGCAGATCGTCGTGCACCGAGACGCTCAGGGCGTATTGACGAGCGTCTTCGACATCGACGACAACGCCGACGTCCCGGCCGGCGCAATCGTCGAGTCGTGGGTGCACCTCGAGCTCGACCTCGTGCCCGAGGGCGAGCACGCGGCGCTCGCCGCGGCGCTGCGCGGTGTGCTCGACGACGTGCTGTCGGCCGTCTCGGACGCCCCGCAGATGTACAGCCTGATCCGCGCGCTCGCCGGGCAGCTCGAGGCCGAACCGGGCGAGTTCGACCGCGAGACGAGCGAGGAGGCCGGCGCCTTGCTGCGCTGGCTCGCCGATGGCAACTTCTTGATCCTCGGCCACGCCGAGTACTCCCCCAACGAGCTGGCCAGCCCCCGCGTCCAGGCGCCCGGCGACGTCGAGGGCGTGCTGCGCGGTGCGGCCCGCATCTCGCCGCTCGAGCTGCTGCCGGCGTTCCGCAGCGGCGCGCCGTTGGTGATCTTCAAGTCGCCGTTGGTGTCGACGGTTCGCCGCTCGGTGCACTACGACTGCGTCACCGTGGTGACCCCGAACAGCGGCGCGCCGGGCGGGTCGTCGCCGCAACGCATCCACGTGTTCCTCGGCTTGATCACCAATGCCGAGGACGGGACGGTCGCCCGGGTGCCGGTCGTGCGCCGGCGCATCGGCGAGATCCTGTTGCGCTCGGGCGTGCGAGCGCACAGCCACACCGGCCGGCGGCTGATGGCCGCGTTGCGCACGCTGCCGCGCGACGAGCTGCTGGAGGCGCCCACCGGCGACCTGCTCCGGCTGGCCCAGCTGGTCGTCGACCGCGCCGATCACCGCACCGTCGGCGTGTTCGCCCGCATCCACCTCAACCGGGACTTCGTCACCGTCCTGGTCTACTTCCCGGCCGACCGCCTGGGCCCCGAGACCCGGCATCGGGTCACCGAGATCATCAACGACTTCTGGCCCGGCGAGATCATCGGCCGCGACGACCGCATCGTCGAACTCGACCTCGCTCGCATGCAGCTGCTCATCGCCGTCCGGCCCGGCGCGCAGCCGTCGTCGCCCGAGCGCTCGGAGGTCGAGGCCGAGGTTGCCAAGGCCACCCGCCGCTGGAGCGACGACTTCGTCGACCTGCTCACCGTCGCGGTGGGCGAGGACGAGGCCGAGCGCCTGGCCAGCCGGTACGGCTCGGCGCTGCCGGAGGCCTACAAGGAGGACTTCGGCGCCTCGACCGCCGTGCGCGACATCCTGTGCCTCGAGGAACTCCCCGCCGACGACGGACTCGCCTTCGACCTCTACACCCCCCACGACTATCCCAACTCCAGTGACGGCGCCGACCGCAGACTCAAGGTGTTCCGGACCGGCCAGGCGGTGTCACTGGCCCGGGCCCTGCCGGTCTTCACCCAGATGGGCATCGAGGTTCTCGACGAGCGGCCCTACGAACTGCAGTTCGCCGGCGGCGAGACCGTGTGGATCTACGACTTCGGCCTGCACCTGCCACCGGGCACCGACTTCGACGACGTCCGCGCACGGAACATGATCGACGCCGTGCGGCTGCTCTGGCTGGGCGAGATCGAGCAGGACGGGCTCAACGAACTCGTCGTGCGGACGTCCATGACGTGGTGGCAGATCAACATCCTGCGCACCTACGCCAAATACCTGCGCCAGGCCGGAACCACCTTCAGCCAGAGCTACCTCGAAAGCTCGCTGGTCGACAACTGCGCCATTTCGCAGGCGATCGTCGAGCTGTTCGAGTCGCGTTTCGATCCGGATCGCGTCGGCGAGGCGCCGCTGCTCGACGTGGTCGACGACGAGGCTGGCGGCATAGTCGGGCGCACCGACCTCATCGAGGCCCAGCTCGCCGAGGTCGTCAGCCTCGACCAGGACCGCATCCTGCGCTCGATGCTCTCGCTCGTGAACGCCACGCTTCGGACGAACGCGTACAGGGAGGATGGCGGCGGCCGCACCGCCATCGCGGTCAAGCTCGATCCGCGACGCATCGCCGACCTGCCGCAGCCGCGCCCGCGCTTCGAGGTGTGGGTCTACTCGCCACGTGTCGAGGGCGTGCACCTGCGCTTCGGGCCGGTCGCCCGCGGCGGGCTGCGGTGGTCCGACCGGCGTGAGGACTTCCGCACCGAGATCCTTGGTCTGGTCAAGGCGCAGATGGTGAAGAACGCGGTCATCGTGCCCACCGGCGCCAAGGGCGGCTTCGTCGCCAAGCGGTTGCCCGACCCCGGGAAGGATCGGGAAGCCTGGCTCGCCGAGGGCGTGGCCTGCTACAAGACCTTTATCTCGGCGCTGCTCGACGTCACCGACAACTACGTGCCGGGCCCCGACGGTAGCCAGCAGGTGCAGCCACCGCCGCGTACGCGCCGCTACGACGCCGACGACCCGTACCTCGTCGTGGCCGCCGACAAGGGCACCGCGACGTTCAGCGACATCGCCAACCAGATCGCCGTCGACTATGGCTTCTGGCTCGGCGACGCGTTCGCCAGCGGCGGCTCGGTGGGCTACGACCACAAGGTCATGGGCATCACCGCGCGCGGGGCGTGGGAGTCGGTCAAATACCACTTCCGCGAGCTCGGGATCGACACCCAGACGCAGGACATCACCGTCGTCGGCGTGGGCGACATGTCCGGTGACGTCTTCGGCAACGGCATGCTGCTGTCCGAACACATCCGCCTCGTCGCGGCGTTCGACCACCGCCACGTCTTCCTCGACCCGGCCCCCGACCCTCGCACCTCGTTCGCCGAGCGTCGCAGGCTCTTCGACCTCCCCCGCTCGTCATGGACCGACTACGAGACCTCGTTGATCTCCGAGGGCGGCGGTGTGTACCCGCGCACGCTGAAGTCGATCCCGGTCTCGCCCCAGGTCGCGACGGTCTTGGGGTTGGCCCCCGACGTGCAGAAGCTCAGCCCGGCCGAGTTGATCAGCGCGATCCTTCGTGCACCCGTCGACCTGTTCTGGAACGGCGGCATCGGTACCTACGTCAAGGCCTCGACCGAGACGAACGCCGACGTCGGGGACAAAGCCAATGACGTGCTGCGGGTGAACGCCGCGGACCTGCGCTGCCGGGTCGTCGGCGAGGGGGGCAATCTCGGCCTCACCCAGCGGGCCCGCATCGAGTTCGCGCTCGCCGGCGGGCGTATCAACACCGACGCCATCGACAACTCGGCCGGCGTCGATACCTCCGACCACGAGGTGAACGTCAAGATCCTGCTCGACCGCGGCGTGGCCACCGGATCGATCACCCGCGAAGAGCGCAACGAACTGCTGTCTGCGGCCACCGACGATGTCGCGGCACACGTGCTGCGCGACAACTATGAGCAAAACGTACTGTTAGGTATGGCGCGGGTGCTGAGCCCGAAGCTGATCGGGGTGCACCAGCGCTTCATGCAGGCGCTCGAGGACGCCGGAGAGCTCGACCGGGCGCTCGAGTTCCTGCCCACCGACGCCGAGCTGGCCCGCCGGGAGGCCGACGGCCTCGGGCTCGTCTCGCCCGAGAACTCGGTGCTGATCGCGTACTCCAAGATGACGCTGACGCAGCACATCGAGGACTCGACGTTGCCCGATGAGCCGTACTTCCGCCGCGTCCTGGCCGGCTATCTCCCACCTGCGATCGCGGAACGGTTCGCCGACCAGCTGGCCAGCCACCCACTGCACCGCGAGATCATCACGACCGTCGTGGTCAACGACATGATCAACCGCAGCGGGACGACGTTCGTCCACCGCGCCGTTGAGGAGACGGGCGTCGACGTCGCCCAGGTGGCGCGGGCTTACACCATCGTGCGTTCGGTTTTCGACCTGCCGTCGCTGTGGGCCGACATCGAGGCGCTCGACAATGTGGTCCCCGCACGCGCGCAGCATGCTGCGTACCAGGAGATCCGGCGCCTCGTCGACCGCGCGACCCGCTGGCTCGTCGACTTACGATTCCCGATCACCGACGTCGCGGCCGAGATCGAGCGCTTCGGCCCGACGGTCGCGCGGCTCGGCTCGCGCACGCCCGACCTGTTGCGGGGCGTGGAGCGGCAGACGCTGCGCGCCGACGCGGATCGACTCGTCGAGCTGGGCCTGCCCGACGGGCTGGCCCTGCGCCTGGCCGAGTTGCTCAGCGCATTCCTGTTGCTCGACGTGGTCGAGATCGCCGACGCCACCGGGCTCGACGCGGCTGCCGCCGCCGATGTGCACTACGCGATGTCCGAGCGGCTGAGCGTCGACAACCTCCTGACCCGGGTCACCGAGCTGCCGCGCGACGACCGGTGGTCGACGCTTGCCCGTTCGGCCGCCCGGCACGACGTTTATGCCGTGCTGGCGTCCGTGACCACCGCTGTCCTGCGCACAACAGCGGCCGGCGGTCCGGCCGAGGCACGCATCGACGCCTGGGTGCAGACGAACGCCGAGCGGGTGGAACGCGCTCGCGCAACCGTGCGAGCAGCCCTGGAGCGCGAGCCGGCTGACCTGGCCACGCTGTCGGTGGCGCTACGCGCGCTGCGTTCGCTGACCAGTTAGGCGTCAGATCGCGTGGAAGACGGGTACCCGGGCCCAGACTTGCTTGCCCTTGGCGACGTGGTTGACGCCCCACTCATCGGCCAGCGCGGCGACGATTGCGAGCCCGCGGCCGCTCGTGGCCGAGGCGTCGGCGCGCCGGGGCAGCGGGTCGCTGGGGCTGCCGTCATTCACCCGGATGATGACGCTGCCATCGCGGACGTCCCAACCGACGTCCAGATCACCGACATTGGTGGCGTGCACCACGGCGTTGCCGATCAACTCGGTAGCGACGAGCAGGACGTCAGCGACGGAATCCTGCGTGATGGAGCGGGCCACGAGGTCCTCGCTGATGTGGTCGCGTACGACGGCGGCGCTGGCCGTGTCGTGGCGGACGCGAAGAAGGCCCACGGCCTCGGCTCCTCCTCGCATACTGCTCACAGCTGCCGCCTCCAGCGACTCGACTTCGCCTCTTACGTTCCCGAGGCAGCCTGGGAGGTAACAACACCAGCTCGCTACGTCACACACACTCGCGGTCGAGCTGGGCCTTCACCTCGCGTGGGTGATCGCTGATGATGGTGTCCACGCCGAGGTCTAGCAGGAAGCGCACGTCCTGCGGGTCGTCGACTGTCCAAACGAAAACCTGGTGCCCGCGGGCGTGCGCGCGCTCGACGAAATCGGGATCCGAGCGCACCAGATGCAGCCCCGGCCCGGCGATCGACGCCCCGGCCGGCAGCAGTCCCTCGCGGCGTACCGGCAGCAACCGGTCCAGCAGCAGCACGGTCGGGATGTCGGGTGCGAGCAACCGCACCCGACGGACCGCGGTGGGTGCGAAGCTCATGATGATGACGCGGTTGTCGGACTCGGGCGGCTGACGCAGGCTCACCGGCGGGCCCGGACGTCCGGCCCACCCGAAGCGGGACAGCATTTCGACCAGCGTCTTCTCGACGAGTCCGCCGTAGCGGGTCGGGTGCTTGGTCTCGACGAGCAGCCGGACGTTGCGCCCGGCGTCCCGGACGAGCCCGAGCAGCATCTCGAGGGTGAGCACACCGCCGCCGGCAGTGCGGTCGGCGGCGACGCCCTTGAGATACGGGTCGTCGGTCAGCAGCTCGTCGGCCGAGGCCGGCAGCCCCCCGTGCCAGGACGAGAAGTTCAGCTCGCTCAGTGTGCGCAGGTCCAGCTCACTGACCACGCCCTGCCCGTCGGACGTCCGGTTCACGGTGCGGTCGTGCACGCAGACGAGGTGCCCGTCGCGGGTCATCCGCACGTCGCACTCGAGGGCGTCGGCCCCGTCCTCGATCGCTGTCTGGTAAGCCGCCAGCGTGTGCTCGGCCACCGTGGCCGACGCGCCGCGGTGTGCGACGAGCATCGGCCGCAGCGGCGGTTCGATGACGATCCGCTGACTGCGGGGACTCATGACTTCATGGTGACGTGTTCGCGTGAACCCGGTATGTCGCACCCGTCGGCTCGGCCGGCTCAGATCACCTCGGCCGGGACGCCGCCGTCGGCCTGCATCGGTCGGCCCGCGGCGTCCCAGGCCAGCATCCCGCCCTCGAGGTTGACCGCCTGGTAACCCTGCTGCCGCAACCAGGCCGTCACCTGCGCCGACCGGCCGCCGACCTTGCAGATGACCACGACGGTGGCTTCGGGCGTGATCGGGCCGGGGTCGTAGGACAGCCGCTGCGGCACCTCGTTCATCGGAACGTGCACCGCGCCGGCAATGTGGCCGGCCGCCCACTCCTCGTTCTCGCGGACGTCGAGCAGGACGGCGTCGGCCGGGATCTCCTCGACCCGGACGGCAGGGATGTCGGCGGGGCGCATAGCTTCGACGCTAGCCGATGCGGCCTGCCCGGCGATCCACTGGTCGAACTCCGCCGGGGTCAGAAGGCGCACGGTGTGCAGGTGACGCGCCGCCGGGTGTTGGGCCAGGGCGAGGATCTCCGAGCGGCGCTGCGCGTGTTTACGTAGCGCCCACCACACCGGGTGTTCGGGATCCAGCCAGTCCCGCCAGGTTTCTACGTTGCCGCCGAAGATCGGCGTATGCCGCCAGGTACGCGCGATGGAGCGCCGCAGCACGCGCAGGAAGACGACGGGCAACGAGTAGTCCAGCCACACCACGGTGTCGGCGGCCGCCCACATCCTTTCTCGCACCACCGTGCGGCCGAAGGAGTCGAACACCCAGCGCGGCTCGGCCACGATGCGTTCGACGGTCGACTCGAAGTCGGGTGGCCTCGACCAATGCGGCCCGATGGCCAGTGCGTCCAGCTCGTGGAACGGCGCGTCAATCAGGTGGGCCACCCGCCGGGCGGCGGTGGTCTTGCCCGCGCCGGTGATGCCGACAACGAGGACGCGCTGCACCCGCGGGTTACTTTACGAGCCGCGACAGTCGGCGGTCGGCGAGCTCGCGTCCCTCGGTCTGGCAGGTCGGGCAGTACTGGAACGCGCGGTCGGCGAAGGACACCTCGCGGACGGTGTCGCCGCAGACCGGGCACGGCAGGCCGGCGCGAGCGTGCACCCGCAGCCCGCTGCGTTTCTCGGACTTCAGCGTCGCCGCCTTCTGCCCGACCGACCGCTCGACGGCGTCACCGAGGATGCTGGCCATCGCCTCGTGCAGGCGGGTCAGCTCGTCGTCGGTGAGCTTGGCCGTGTTCTTGAACGGCGACAGCCTCGCCGCGTGCAGGATCTCGTCGGAGTAGGCGTTCCCGACACCGGCGAGGACGGCTTGATGGGTGAGCGCCTTCTTCAACTGGGCCCGTTCGGTGCTCAGGACCCGGCCGAGCTCGTCGCGCGAGATGGTCAGGGCGTCGGGCCCGAGCGCGGCGATGCCGGGCACCTCGAGCGGGTCGCGGACGAGGTACACGGCAAGCCGCTTCTGCGTCCCGGCCTCGGTGAGGTCGAAGCCGGCGACCGGTCCTTGCTCGAACTCAGGAGCGAGGTGCAGGCGGAGCGCGATCGGTCCCTTGCCGCCCGGACGTGGTGGGGCGGGCGGCAGCGACTCTCGCCAGTGCAGCCAGCCGGCCCGCGACAAGTGGACGATCAGGTGCAGCAGGCCGGCCTCGCCGGCGACCTCGAGATCCAGGAACTTGCCGTGCCGGCTCGCGCCGGTGACCCACGCGCCGTTCAGCGCCGACAGCGGCGGGTCGAACGTCTTGACCGCGTTGATCGCCGCGACGTCGGCACGCACGATCGTGCGGCCCACCGCACGCTCGCGCAGGAACGTAGCCAACGCCTCGACCTCGGGCAGCTCCGGCATGTCTTGAGAATAAGCAAAGGCGCGGCGACGAGGGAGTTGTATGCGGTCGCCCACCGTTTTCGGGTCAATGTTCGCTTACCGCGAAAGTGCTTCTACCCCCCGAATTTGCTGGGCTACAGGCTGTTCCAGCGGGGTCGGTTCGGGTAGAATCAAACACATGAGCGAGACGGTGGGGCGGGTCGATCTCGACGCCCTGCTCGCCGACGCCCACCGGGTCGTCGACGCCCTACAGGCCGTGGAACTGGCCAGCTGTGGTGATGAGCAAGTGATCAGCGCGTTGCGCTCGTTCGAGACGCTGCGCCGCCGCCTGGAACCGGTCGATCACGCCCTGATCCTCGACGTGGAACGCCGCGGGCTGCCGGGCCACACTCTGTCGCGTGGTCCAGCGCCGTGGCTGCGGCAGACGCTGACCATCGACATCCACGAGGCGAACGCCCGGGTCCGGGCGGCGCACGCCGCCGGGTCCCGCCGCACCCTGCTCGGCCAACCGCTGCCCGCGCGGTATCCGGCGGTTGCTGCGGCGCAAGCCGACGGGCAGCTGGCCGCGAGGCAGGCCCGGGTGATCACCTGCATGTTGGACAAGCTGCCCGACACAGTCCTGGAGCGGGTGCCCGAGGTGGAGGCGGCGTTGGTCGACAGCGCGCAGCGTTATGACGCCAGCGCCTTGCAGAAGCTAGCCGATCGGCACCGCGACTGGCTCGACCCGGACGGCACACTCGACGACGTCGAGAAGCGGCGCCGGGAGCGGGACCTGCGGTTCACCCAACGCCCCGACGGGTCCTGCACCGGCAGCTTCGAGGGCACCGCGGAGCTGGCGGAGGTGCTGCAGGTCGCGTTCGACTCCCTCGGCGCCCCGACACCGGAAACCGACGGTGTGAAAGACCCCCGCTCGGCGGGGCAGCGGCGTCACGACGCGCTGCTCGATGCCCTTAAGATCACGGTCGGGTCCGGCAGCTTGGAGAAGTCCGGTGGGGTGCTGGCCACGATCATCCTGACCATGAGCGCCCAGGACTACGCCACCGGCACCGGGTTCGCCACCACCGGGCACGGCGCGCAGGTCCCCACCAGCGAGGCGATGAGCTGGGCCGGCGGCGACTACCGGTTGTTTATGACCGTGCTGGACTCCGTGCAAGGGATCACTGCCTACTCCAGCACCCACCGGCTGTTCACCGAAGGCCAACGCCTAGCCTTCATCGCCCGAGACGGCGGGTGCGCGTTCCCCGGTTGTCTCGCCCCGCCAGGCTGGTGCCAAGCCGCCCACATCATCGACTTCATCGACGGCGGACCCACCACCGTGGCCAACGGCATGCTGCTGTGCGGGTTCCACCATCGCGAGTACGTCCGCCAAGGCTGGACCGTCCGCCTCGTCGACGACCGACCCGAATGGACCCCACCTAGATGGATCGACCCGCAACAGAAACCCATCCGCACCTGACGCGTGGTCAGAGTGCCGCGGCGAGCGCCTCGCGCGGGAAGGTGACGCCGGTCGTGCTGTGGCAGCGGTAGCCGTGCGGGTGTTTGGCCAGGTACTGCTGGTGGTGCGCCTCGGCGTAATAGAACTTTCCGAGCGGGGCGATCTCGGTGGTCACCCGGCCGTACCCGCGCTCGGCCAGCGTGCTGCCGAGCACCTGGACGGCCTGCTCGGCCACCCGCTGCTGCTCATCGTCGAGGTAGTAGATGCCCGAGCGGTACTGCGTGCCGACGTCGTTGCCCTGACGCATCCCTTGCGTCGGATCGTGGACCTCGAAGAACGTCGCGACCAGTTGCGCGTAGCTGACGACGTCCGGGTCGAAGACCACCAACACCGCCTCGGTGTGCCCGGTCAGCCCGGAGCAGACCTCCTTGTAGTCCGGGTGCGCGGTGCTGCCGCCGGTGTAGCCGGCCGCCGTCGTCCATACGCCGGCCTGGCCCCAGAAGATCTCTTCGGCGCCCCAGAAGCAGCCGAGCCCGAACACGGCCTGCTGCAGGCCGTCCGGGAACGGGGGCTGCAGGGCGTGGCCGAGCACCGCATGCGCGGCTGGCACGGGGAACAGGTAGTGGTCGCGGCCCTGCAGGGCGCGATCCGGGGTGACGAGCTGGGTCTTTCGGCGGCCGAAGAGCATGTGCCCAGCCTATGACCACGACGTACGCTCCACGTATGACGCAGTGGGGTCTCGACACCCTCTTCAATCCGGCCAAGCGGCACATGGATGACGAGAAGCAGCGCCTGCAGTCGACCCGTGAAGAGGTCGGCGACAATTCCGGCGGGCGTCGCGTCGACCTCGAGTCCGGCAAGGTCGTGATCCGCCGCGCCGACAACGAGGACCAGGACGCCATCGAGCCAAGAGCGGACGACCCGACCCCGGCGGTTGCAAAAGAAGCGAAGAAGGCCGCGCCCAGTGCCGCCGCGCAGCGCGCCGCGGCCCGCCGGGGCCGCACCGCCCGCTGACACCGGGCGGGCCGCTGACACCGGGCGGGCCCGAGGTCCTTGCGGCGGCTCAGGCGTCTGCCCACCGGCTAACTAACCCGGGACATCCAATTGACCCCGGACATGCGGAAGCCCCCGGTGAGCGGGGGATTCACCGGGGGCCTCCATCGGTCTCCAGGTCAGGTCCGGTGAGCGGGGGATTCACCGGTAAGACCGTTCGACCATCGGTCCGTTTCGGTGAGCGGGGGATTCACCGATCCGAGCCGATTGCTCTGCGTCACCGTCCGACTCGAAGGTCTTGCGTTCCTCGGTTCGTTCTCGCTGACAGGATCAACAATGAAGTACGATCCGTGTTAGGTCAAGGCAGAATTACAAACTACTTCGATGTAATTTCGCTTTCAATGTTTCGAGACCGTATCACTTCGGATCGAAACGGACATTCCTTTGACGATTAGGCCTTCCGGGCTGACCAAGGCCCAGGAAATTCGGGTCCGGAGTGCCTTGCAGATCACACCTGGTCGTCCTCTTCGAGCTGCCAACCACCCCCATGGATGCGCTGGACCAGGTCGGTCAACACCGGTCCGACGACCTGCGGGAACCCGCCTAGCTGTACGGCGACGCTGAACCGGTCCGTCGAGACAGCAGAGTCCGGGTCAGCCTCGTTCAGCACCATCCGTTCACTAAGGGTGAGCACCTGGAAAGTCAGGCCCCGGGCCGTGAGGAACGACGTCACCTGCTCGACCTCCTTCTCATCGACCGTCTGCACGAAGACCTGTCCCTGCACCCATCCGGTCATGTCCATGGCGGCCATCATTCACCGGCTGTCCGGATCGCGGCGGACGCGCGGCACACCCGACCCGGCTTCCCGCAGGTCGGCGCGCGGTCGTGCCCCGGGGAGTGGTGTAAATCGTTCGCGTACAGCTCTGCGTTGCTGC
>NZ_CAXTHK010000004.1:0-18541 GCF_964244045.1 uncultured Jatrophihabitans sp.
CGGGCTCGGGCTCGGGCTCGGGCTCGGGCTCGGGCTCGGGCTCGGGCTCGGGCTCCGGCTCGGGTTCGGATTCCGGTTCGGGCTCGGGCGCCGGCTCCGGCATCAGGTCGAGCACCGTGGGAGGTGGGAAGTCCGGAGCTTCGGCTGCCTCGGGCAGGCAGACGGTGCACTCGGTGAACCCATCTTGCTCGGCCTGGTCGTGCGGGACCGGTTCGGAGTTCAGACCGAGAATTTGCGGGCACTCCGGGCGGTGGTACTCGGGGTTGCCGTCGATCACCCAGACATCGGGCTCCGCGACCGCCGACGGGTCCGGCTCCGGCGCGAACTCCGGGGCCTTGGCCGCTTCGGGCTGACATACGCCGCATTCACTGAAGCCGTCCTCGACCGCCTGATCGTGCGGGACCGATTCGGAGTCCAGGCCGACCAGCGCAGGGCACTCGGGGCGGTGGTAATCGGGGAACCCGTCGACGACCCAGACGTCCGCAGCGGCGACCGCCGGCTCGGGCTCGGGCTCAGGTTCCTGCTCGGGCTCGGGCTCGGCAGTGGCCGGCTCAGGCTCGGCCGGTGCCGGATTCGGCATCTCGGCCGCTTCCGGTTGGCAGACGGAACATTCGGCGAAGCCGTCCTCGACCGCCTGATCGTGCGGCACCGCTTCGGAGTCCAGCCCGACCAGCGTCGGGCACTCCGACCGGTGATAGTCGGGAAAGCCGTCGACGACCCAGACGTCCGCAGCGGCGGCAGACTCAGGCTCAGATTCAGGTTCCGGCTCGGCCACGCCCGACTTCGACTCGATCGGCGACGGCGACGGCATCTCGGCCGCCTCCGGCTGGCAGACACTGCACTGGCCGAAGCCGTCCTCGACTGCCTGGTCGTGCGGCACCGGCTCGGCGTCCAGACCCGGCAGCGTCGGGCAATGCTGGCGGTGGTAGTCGGGGAACCCGTCCACCACCCACACCTGGACCAAGGCGTCGACACCCTGGTTCGTAGCGTCGACACCCTGTGCCGCGGGCGCCTGCGTGGTCACGGCCGGAGCGGGCGCGCACACCGAACAGGCGACGAAGCCGTCCTCGACGGCCTGATCGTGCGGCACCGGCTCGGCGTCCAAACCGGCGAGGGAGGCGCAGTCCTGCCGGTGGTACTCCGGGTGACCATCGGCCACCCAGACATCGTCCGGGCCGGCGGCGGTGATCGCAGCGGTGGTCGGCGGCGGGGCGCCGTCGGCCAGGTACCGGTCAGGCGTGCAGACAACGCAGGGCTGGAAGCCATCCTCGACCGCCTGCGCGTAGGGCACCGGCTCGGACTCCAACCCGGCCAGCTCGCTGCAGCCGGCGACGTGATACTCGGGGTAGCCGTCAGCAACCCAGACCTCGGCATCGCTCGCGGCGGCGACGGCCGGCCGGTCGACTCCGACGCCGTCGGACGGCGTCGACAATTCGGGACCGGCGTCCGCAGATTCGGACTCGAGCGGTGAGCAGACCGGGCACGGCGCGAAGCCGTCCTCCTGGGCCTGCGAAAGCAAAATTGGCTCGTCGACCAGGTCGGCAAGGGCGGAGCAACCCTGCCGGTGGAACTCGGGGTGCCCGTCGGCAACCCACACCTGCCGCTCGCCGCTCACAACGGGCACGGTTTCGCTCGTGGCGGCCGCTGCCGACGTCGCGTCGACCGGCACGCTGTCGATGAGGACGCTCTGGACCGACGCGCTCCCGACGGGTGCGCTTTGCGCCGGGTCGTCAATCTTGGCGAACGAAATCGTCGGCGCCGACGCCGCAACCGGCGCTGCGGTGACCGGACCGGACGGCTGCGCGCCGACGGAGGTCGGGGGTGCGCAGTCCGAGCAGGGGATGAACCCGTCCTCGAGCGCCTGGGCCAGCGGAACCGCCTCAGCGTTCTTGCGGTCGATCGATGAGCAGTCGTCGCGGTGGTACTGAGGCTGTCCGTCGACCACGAGCACATCGGCGTACTGAGGACCGGAATCAGTAGTAGCGGCGCCCTGGCTCAGCGTGGGCGTGCCAACGGTGGCGGGGTCGGCTGGTCCTGAACCGACCTTGCTGGTCGTTTTGCGGCCCTGCAGATAGGAGAAGATCATCACGCCGGCCGCTAGGGCACTGGCCGCCAGCGAGGCCACGATCCACCCGACGCTGGACAACGCGATCCCCAGGACCACGAAGATCAAAGCAAGTAGTAGCAGCCCGATCAGCACCATGGCACGTCACTCCCCCGAGCACCCGGGGTCGTGCCGGCACCGGATTGACGGGCGGCTCGACGCGCTCGGTGCGCATCCGTGTGGTTCCAGCGTCGATGTTTGCGGAAGTGCTCGCTGGCTACTGCGCCTCTGCGTAGTCGGTATTGGCTGTTGCCGGCTCGGACTTCCCGCTGGCATCGAGGTCGCGCAGCTGCGACTCCAGGTAGCTCTTGAGGCGGGTCCGATACTCGCGCTCGAAGGTCCTCAGCTCCTCGACCCGGCGCTCGAGCGCCGCCTTACGCTGCTCGAACTGGGCCGTGATCGTGGCGGCCCGCTGCTCGGCGTCCTGGATGGTCTGGTTGGCGCGGGCGGTGCTCTCCTCGTCGAGCTGCTGCGCGCGCTGCTCGGCGTCACCGATCTGGCGGGTGGAGTGCTCGTTGGCCGAATCGACCGTGGATTTCGCCGCTGCCTGCGCCTCGGCAACCAACCGGTCGGCCTCGGCCTTGGACTGCGCAAGGTGCTGGTCGGCCGTCTGCTGCGCAAGGGCGAGCATTTGCACGGCCTGCTGGTGGTGCTCGGCGAGCGGCGGGGCAGACTCACCACCCTGCGACGACGCGGCCCTGGTTGAGCGGGCCTCGGCCAGCGCGCTCTGCGCCTGCTCGAGGTCGGCGCGGTTGGCAGCGAGCTGCTGCTCGGTCTGTGCCAACTGCTGCTGCAACGACTGCAGCTGCTGCGCCGCACCGTCGTTACCTTGCATCAGGGCCTTCTCGAGCTCGGTCACCCGGCCGGTCAGGCGGCCGTTCTCCTCCTGCAACGCGGCGAATTCGGCCGGGTCTGCACCACCCTCACCGCCGGTTGCGCCGTCGACGGCCTGGGCCGGCGCCTGTTGGCCGGAACCGGCGCGAGCGCGGAGATCGTTGTTCTCCTCGATGAGGCGGGACAGCTCGACCTCGACGATGTCGAGGAAAGCGTCAACCTCCTCCTCGTCATACCCACGCTTGCCGATGGGTGGCTTCTTGAAGGCCACGTTGTGCACTTCAGCGGGGGTCAACGGCATTCGGTCACCTCAGTTGCTCGTCGCGAGCCGGCGGCGCCGGGTCGTGTTGCGGTTCGTTCCACGTCGTAGTTCGGGTGAATCTTAGGCACCTGTGCGACCGACCTCTAGGCCAAGTCCAGCGCGACCACACGCAGGACGATGAGCACGATCAGCAAGATGATGACGCTCAGGTCGAGGCTTACAGTACCCAGCTGCAAGGGAGGCACCAATCGACGCAGCAGGCGGATGGGTGGATCGGTAGCGA
This sequence comes from uncultured Jatrophihabitans sp., assembly GCF_964244045.1. Classification (NCBI taxonomy): domain Bacteria; kingdom Bacillati; phylum Actinomycetota; class Actinomycetes; order Jatrophihabitantales; family Jatrophihabitantaceae; genus Jatrophihabitans; species uncultured Jatrophihabitans sp. Next base: position 3,484 of record NZ_CAXTHK010000004.1, read on the forward strand.
CGTACACCAGCTCCAGCCCGACCGCGGCCGCACCGACCGGTCGCCACTTGCGGGCGAACTGGCGCGTCCACTCGATGACGATGCGAGCCAGAATCAGCACGATGTACAACCACAGGGCATAGCCGATGACCTGCCAGAGCAGTGACATCGTCCGTTCCCTCCTTCTGCAGTGCCGGGTTAAGAGCGGCCGGCGCTAACCATGACAACGGCCCGGCACCGGTAATGGTGCCAGGCCGTTGTCCGGTGATCTTCACGACTGGTTGAAGAACCCGTTCTCGATCTTGGCCTTGTCCTGCGCCGTGACCGACACGTTGTGCGGGCTGAGCAGGAAGACCTTGGCCGTGACGCGCTCGATGCGACCGTGCAGACCGAAGGTGAGCCCGGCGGCGAAGTCGACGAGACGCTTTGCGTCGGCGTCGTCCATCTCGGACAAGTTCATGATCACCGGCGTGCTCTTGCGGAAGTGTTCGCCGATGGTGCGCGCTTCGTTGTAAGTGCGCGGGTGCAATGCCGTGATCTGGTAGGTCGGCTGGGCCGGGTACTCGTTGTCGTAGGCGACGCCCGTCGGAGCCTCGTCGTATTCGCGGCTGTAGCGGGTCATCTCTGCGGGCTCCCCTCGTGCGCTGCTGTGACTGTCGGCATGGGCGCCGCGCGCGTACTGCGAGTCGGCGTGGGCGCCGTGCGTGGCGTACTCCTCGCGTCGCGCCGGCGTGCGCTCGGAAGCCGGCCCGTAGCCGTCGGTCTCGGCGTACTCGTCCTCTTCGACGAGGCCGAGGTAGACGCCCATACGGTGCATCGCTCCGGGCATTGTTCCTCCACGTGTGACTGGTTCGTATTCGGACGCTAGCTGAAAACTTGCTTGCGACGGCCGAGCAACGCCGTGCCGACACGTACGTGTGTCGAACCGTGCCGCACGGCCGCTTCGAGGTCGTCGCTCATGCCCGCCGAGATCGCGTCGGCGCCGGGGTGCTCGGCCTGCACCTGCTGCGACAACTCGGCCAGCCGGGCGAACGCCGCCTCCGGATCGACCCCGATCGGCGGCACGGCCATGACGCCGCGCAACCGCAGCTCGGGACGCTCGACGACCGTCGCAGCCAGGCGCGGCAGGGCGGCGATCGCTACCCCGCCGCGCTCCGGGTCGTCGTCGAGGCTGATCTGGAGGAAGACGTCGAGCGGGGTGGCGCGATGCTCGGCCGCGGCCTCGGCGAGCGCGCGCGCCAGCTTGGCGCGATCGAGCGAGTGCACCGCGGAGGCGTAGCCGACGACGCTCTTCGCCTTGTTGGTCTGCAACCGCCCGACGAGATGCCAGCGTACGACGTCGGCGACCGGCCCCAACTCGGTGATCTTGCGCCGCACCTCCTGGTCCTTGCTCTCGCCGATGTCGTTGACTCCGAGCCGGCTCAGGACCGCGACGTCGTCCGCCGGGCACGTCTTGGTTACCGCGACGAGCGTGACCTGTTGCGGATCACGGCCCACCGCCTCGCAGGCCGTCGAGATCCGCGCGCGAACCGCACCGAGCGAGGTGACGAGTGCGGATGGGCGAAGCTCCCCGTCGCCCGTCATTGTCGTTCGGTGTCCGTTCGAAGTCCGATCGATCCGGCCCTCAGGACTTGAGGAAGTCGGGGACGTCGAGATCGTCGTCCTCGTAGGCGGACTCGAGGTCCAGCGAGGCGGCACGCGAGCCATTGCTGGTGACGGGTGTGGAGTACTGGCCAGCCGGCTCGTAGGGCACCGGCTGCTGGGGCTGTGCGGCCCGGGCTCCGTTCGCCGAGGACGAGCCGTACGTCGAGGCCGGGGCCGTACGCGACTGCGCCGCGGGCTCGCGGCGGATGTCGACCTTCTTGTACGGCAGCTGGCCGCTGTCGAAGCCGGCGGCGATGACGGTGACCTTGACCTCGTCGCCGAGCGTGTCATCGATGACGGCACCGAAGATGATGTTGGCGTCGGGGTGCGCGGCCTCGGCCACGAGCGTGGCCGCCTCGTTGATCTCGAACAGGCCGAGGTCGGAGCCGCCGTAGATCGACATGAGCACGCCGTGCGCGCCCTCCATGCTGGCTTCCAGCAGCGGGCTGGCGATCGCGATCTCCGCCGCCTGACGGGCCCGGTTGTCGCCGCGCGCCGAGCCGATGCCCATGAGCGCGGAACCGGCGTTGCTCATGATGCTTTTGACGTCGGCGAAGTCGAGGTTGATCAGACCGGGCGTGGTGATCAGATCGGTGATGCCCTGGACACCGGACAGCAGCACCTGGTCAGCGCTGCGGAACGCGTCCATGACCGAGACGTTCGAGTCGCTGATCTGCAGCAGCCGGTCGTTCGGGATGACGATGAGCGTGTCGCATTCGGCGCGCAGGGCCTCGATGCCCTCGTCGGCCTGCGTGGCGCGCTTCTTGCCCTCGAAGCTGAAGGGCCGGGTCACGACGCCGATGGTCAACGCACCGAGCTTGCGGGAGATGCTGGCGACGACGGGCGCGCCGCCGGTGCCGGTGCCACCACCCTCGCCGGCGGTCACGAACACCATATCGGCGCCTTTGAGGACCTCTTCGAGTTCGTCGCGGTGATCCTCGGCGGCCTTCTTGCCGACCTCGGGCTGCGCACCGGCGCCGAGACCGCGGGTGAGCTCGCGGCCGACATCGAGCTTGACGTCGGCATCGCTCATCAGCAGGGCCTGCGCGTCGGTGTTGACGGCGATGAACTCGACGCCCTTCAGACCGACCTCGATCATTCGGTTGACGGCATTCACGCCGCCACCGCCGACGCCGACGACCTTGATGACCGCCAGGTAGTTGTGCGGTGCTGTCATGGGTGGCTCCTGATCGATCGGTCCGTGGGGTAAACTCTCACCCTCAGGTAAACGGTTAACGTTATGTCAACCTCGGGCGATGAACCGAAGGTAGAACCCAGCGCTGCGGATCACCGTCAGGCGCGCCGCGCGACACGCGGACTTTTCGCGACGGGCCGCTAGTGGCTGTACGGCCGGCGCGGGTCGACCACGTTGAACTGGGTGTCGTACTTAGCGTGGGACAGCAGCACCGGCAGGATCCGGCCCTTCTCGGCGTTGCGTGACGCGCTCCCCCACTGGGCGATGCGGCCGTTCGTCAGCACGAGCGTGATCGCGCCTGGGTCGAGCGCGTCGATCGACTGCACGTCCGGACGCAGTGCGGCCGGCAGCGCCGCGCCCACCTGCGCAACCGCAGCACGCGCTGACCGCGACGCCGCGCCGGTCGGCACCACCAGCTTCGGCAGCGTCGACGGGGCCTTGGCGATCGCGTGATAAGCGAAGCCCGTCCGGTCGACGAGCAGCACGCGTCCCGCTGAGCGCAGGTAACCGACCGGCGTGCGTTCCGTGATCGTGACGACCACCGTCGACGGGAAGGAGGTGCTGACCTGCGCGGTGGCGATACCGGGCAGGCGCTCGACCCGCCGGGTGATCGCGGCGGTGTCCAGGCGCACCAGGGCAGTGCCGTGCCGGACGTGCGCCGCCGCCTCGACCTGCGCGGTGGTCAGGGTGTGTGCCCCGCGCACCTGCACAGAGCGCACCCCGATCAGCGGGCTGAAGGCGACCACCCACGTGACGGCGGCCGCCAACAACACCACCACGCCACCGGCGATCAACACCGGGATCCGACGTCTGTGCTCCGGCGGGGCGACCTCGGGCTCGTCGTCGCCGTCGGTCTCGGGCAGCCGCAGCGAGGACATCGTGCTCATGACCACCGCCCGGCGCAGGTCTCGCGGATCGTGTCGCACAGCAGGTAGACGTTGCCGATACCCATGGTGACGACGAGATCGCCGGGCCGCGCGACCTCGGCGATCCGGGCCGGCACGGCGTCGTAGCGCGGCTCGTAGATCACCTGTGCGTCGGGCAGGTCGATGAGGTCGCTGATCGTGGCCCCGGTAACGCCGGGGATCGGTTCCTCGCGGGCCGGGAAGATGTCCATGACCAGTGCGACGTCGGCCAGTTGCATGGCCTCGGCGAACTCGCGGGCGAAGGTCTGGGTGCGGCTGTAGGTGCCCGGTTGGAAGACCGCGATCAACCGGCCGGTGCCGGCCAGGGCTTCACGCGCTGCGCTCAGCGACGCCATGATCTCGGTCGGGTGATGGGCGTAGTCGTCGAACACCCGCACGCCGCCGCCCTCGCCGTGCGACTCGAAGCGGCGGTGGACGCCGGCGAACCCGGACCAGGAGGCGACGACGGTGTCGAGGTCCAACCCGAGTTCGGCAGCGAGAACCAGCGCCGCGGTGGCGTTGAGTGCCATGTGGTCGCCGATGAGCGCGCCGACCCGCACCCGCCGCTGCCCGAGCCGCGGGCCGGCCACGGTGAACTCGACGGCGTCGGGGCGGGTGAGGATGTCGAACACGGCGACATCGGCGTCGTCGCTGCGGCCGTAGGTCACGACGCGACGCCCCGCCGCCCGCGCGTGCTCGGCGACCCGGCCTGCGCCCTCGTCGTCGGCGCAGGTCAGCAGCAGGCCGGCCGGGTCGACGCGGTCGACGAACTGCTCGAACGCGCGGTGGATGCCCTCCAGGCTGCCGTGGTTCTCGAGGTGGTCGGCCTCGACGTTCAGCACGACCGCCGAGGTCGGCCGGGTCAGCAGGAAGGAACCGTCGCTCTCGTCGGCCTCGACGACCGCGAACGGCCCGGTGCCCAGGTGCGCGTTCTTGCCCGTCTCGTAGAGGTTGCCGCCGATCGCGAACGACGGGTCAGCCCCGCACGCCTGCGCCGCCACGACCAGCAGCGACGTCGTGGACGTCTTGCCGTGCGTACCGGCGACCGCAACGCACCGCTTGTCCTCCAGAGCTGCGGCCAGCGCTGCAGCCCGGCGCAGGAACAGCTTCCCGCTCTCGCGCGCCGAGACGAGCTCCTCGTGCCGGGGGTTGATCGCCGTCGTGTACACGAACGTGTCGGCGTCCTCGAGGTGGCTCGGCGAGTGGCCGATGTGCACCGTCGCGCCGAGTGCCCGCAGGCCGGTGACCGTCGTCGAGTCACGTGCCTCGCAGCCGCTGACCTCGAGGCCGCGCTCGAGCAGGATGCGCGCGAGCGCGCTCATGCCCGACCCGGCGATGCCCATGACATGCACGCGGCCGAGGTCTGCGAGCGCAGGGATCGCGTCGGTGGCCGCGCTGCGTACGAGGGCCGCACCAGGGGCGGCCCAGTCCTCGGGGCGGTCACCGCTGTGGTCCTGGGTAGGCCTCATCGTTTGAGCCCGGGGAAGCGGCGGTGTTCCTCGGCGACGTCGAGTACCCGCCGGGCGAGCACGACGTCGGCGTCACGGGCACCGGACAGCTCGGCCGCGTGCGACATGGTGGTCACCGTGGTGGGGTCGACCATCCGGGTGACGACCTCGCGCAGCACCCAGTCCGCGCTGAGCTCGGCGTCGTCGACGAGCAGCCCCCCGCCGGCCGCGACGATGGGCAGGGCGTTGAACCGCTGCTCGCCGTTGCCGACCGGATAGGGCACGTAGGCCGCGGGCAGCCCGACTGCGGCGAGCTCCGCGCACGTCATCGCCCCGCACCGGCACAGGGCGAAATCGGCGGCAGCGTAGGCGTACTGCATGCCGTCGACGTAGGGCACGACGACGTAGGGGACGCTGTCGTCCGGCTCGACCTCGAGCTCGTTCTTCGGCCCGATGACATGCAGCACCTGCACGCCTGCCGCGCGCAACCCGGCCGCGGCGCCCGCCGCGGCACGATTGATCGACTGCGCGCCCTGCGAGCCGCCGAAGACGAGCAGGGTGGGCAGGTCGGGTCGCATGCCGAACATCGCCCGGGCCTCGGGGCGCAACGCCGCCCGGTCGAGCTGCGAGATGGCTGGACGCAGCGGGATGCCGATCGTCGTCGCGTGCGGCAGGTGGTCGATACGCGAGGCGGTGAAGACGTGCTTGGTCATGCGCGCGGCGCCGCGGTTGGCCAGCCCCGGCTTGGCGTTCGCCTCGTGCACGACGATAGGGATGCTCGCCCGACGCGCTGCGAGGTAGGCGGGCACCGCCACGTAGCCGCCGAAGCCCACGACGACGTCGGCGTGCACCCGGTCCAGCACCGCCGACGCGGCCGCGACCGCTGCGCGCACCTTGCCCGGCGTCTGCAGCAGTGCACGGTTCACCTGGCGGGGCAGCGGCACCGGCGGGACCAGCTCCAACGGGTAGCCGCGGGCCGGGATGAGCGTGGCGTCCAGGCCCTTCGGCGTCCCCAACGCAGTGATCCGGACGCTCGGGTCGAGTCGACGCACCGCGTCGGCCAGGTTCATCGCCGGTTCGATGTGCCCCGCCGTACCGCCGCCGGCGACCACGATCGACAACGTCATGAACGGCGCTTTCGAGCGACATACGGCTTGGGAACGGGGATGCGGGCCCAGCGTTCGAGGCGGGTGCGGCGCCCGAGGCGCTCGGCGCGGCGGCAGGCATTCACGGCGTCGCGCTCATGGCGCGCGAAGCAGGTGAGCATGCCGAGCACGAAGAAGGTGACCAACAGCGACGTGCCGCCCGCCGAGATCAGCGGCAGCGGGATACCGGTGACCGGCAGCAGGCCGCTGACGTACCCGATGTTGATCACCGCCTGGCCGCAGATCCAGATGGTCGCCGTGCCACCGGCGAGGCGCACGAACGGATCGGCGCTACGTCGCACGATACGCAGCCCGACGTAGGCGAACAGGGCGAACAGGGCGAGCACCGCGACGCAGCCGATGAAGCCGAGTTCCTCGCCGATGATGGCGAAGACGTAGTCGGAATTGGCGTTCGGCACGTAGCCGTACTTCGACGTGCCCTGGCCCAGCCCCACGCCGAAGAACCCGCCGGATGCGAGCGCGTAAAGCCCCTCGACGGTGTGGTAGCCGCTGCCCTTGGCGTCCTTGAACGGGTCGGTGAATGTCACGAGCCGTTGCAGCCGGTACGGCGCCGCCACGGCGAGCAGCGCCACGACGCCGGCAACGGTCAGCAGCACGACGGTGAAGTAGCGCAGCGGCATGCCGATCATCCAGAGCAGCCCGAGCAGGATCAACATGAAGCACAGGGTGGTGCCGAGGTCGGGCTCGGCCATCACCAGCGCAATGATCACGGCGAAGCCGGGCAGCAGCGGCAGGAACAGGTGCCGCGCCCGGCGCAGTGTCCCGAGTTGCAGCTTGCGGGCCAGCAGATCGGCGCCCCAGAGCAGGATCGCGAACTTCGCGAACTCCGACGGCTGCACCTGCAGGGGCCCGACGTCGATCCAGCGCCGGGCGCCGTTGATCTGTACGCCGACACCGGGCACCAATACGGCTACCAGGCCGACCAGTGCTATCGCCAGCACCGGATACGTCAGCACCCGGAAGGCCCGCGGCGACATCCGCATCGCCAGCCAGAACAGCACGAGGCCGAGCAGGATGAACTCGGCCTCCTTCACTGCCTGACCCCAGATCGAGCCCTGGACGCCGTCGTCGTTGGCAGCCGAGATGGTGGTGGAAACGGCCATGAGCACGCCGAACAGCAACAGGCCCACGCTGGCCAGCATGAGCATCTGCACCGACGCGTACGGCTTGTCGAGGAACTGCTGGCGGGCCTGATCGGCCCGCGCGACCCGTCCCCCGCCGAGGCGGGCACGGAGGCCGGTTGCCGGACGTGGTGCTGCCGTCACCGCTCGACGTCCGGAGCGAGCGCGCGGGCAGCCTCGGCGAACGCGTCACCGCGCGCCCCGTAGCCGGTGAACATGTCGTAGGAGGCGGCTGCTGGCGCCAGCAGCACGGTGTCGCCGGGGTGCGCGAGCTGGGCGGCGGCGCGCACGACGGCAGTCATCGCACCATCGTCGGTGCTGTCGACCACGATCACCGGGATCTCCGGCGCGTGTCGTGCCAGGGCGCTGCGCACGAGCTCGCGGTCCTGGCCGAGCAGCACGGCGCCGACTAGTCGCTCGGCGCCGGCGGCGACCAACGGCGCGACGTCGACGCCCTTGAGCTGGCCGCCTGCGATCCACACGATGCGCTCATAGGCGGCCAGCGACGCAGCCGCTGCGTGCGGGTTCGTGGCCTTGCTGTCGTCGACCCATTCGATCCCGTCGCGTACCAGGACGGACTGGTTGCGGTGCGGGTCGGGAGTGAAATTACGCAGGCCTATGCGGATCCATTCCGGCGCGACACCGTGCGCCCGCGCCAATGCGGCCGCGGCGAGCACGTTGGCCACGTTGTGCGCGCCGGCCGGGCGCACGTCCTCGACGCCCAGCAGGTCCAGCGCGTCGTCGCCGAACGCGCGCGAGATCAACCGGCCGTCCTGGATCCCGAGCTGGCCAGGCCCCGGCTCACCCAGCGTGAACTCCACTGCGCCCCCGGGCAGCCGGGCTGCGACCCGGGCATCGTCGGCATTGCCGATCGCCACCTCCCCGCGCCAGATGCCGGTCTTGGCGTCCTCATAGGCGTCGTAGCTGCCGTGCCAGTTGAGGTGGTCGGGTGCGAGGTTGAGCAGCGCGCCCGCTGCCGGCGCGGCCGACGGGGCGAAGTGCAGCTGCTGGCTGGACAGCTCGACGGCCAGCACCTCATACGGCGGCTCGGCCAGCACCGCATCGATCAGCGGCTCACCCACGTTGCCCACCGCGGCAGCCCGCCGGCCGGCGGCGCGCAGGATCGACTCGAGCATGTGGACGGTGGTGGTCTTGCCGTTCGTCCCGGTGAGCGCCAGCCATGGTGCGGCACCCTCGGGTCGCAGCCGCCAGGCCAGTTCGACCTCGCCCCAGACGGGTACCCCCCGCCGCGCCGCATCCTCGAGCAGCGGGTGGGTCGGTGGGTACCCCGGCGATGCGACGACCAGGTCGATACCGTCGGGCACCCGGTCGAGCGGTTCCACCTCGTCGGTGGTGACCGACACGTCGGCTCCCGCGGCACCGAGAGCTGCTGCGGCCGACCGGCCCGCGACGCCGTACCCGCACACCAGCACGCGGCGGCCGTCGAACGTCTCGGCCATCAGCCGATGAAGTCGGCGTAGAACAGACCCATCCCGAATGCGACGGACAGCCCGGCCAGGATCCAGAACCGCACGATAATGGTGATCTGCTCCCAGCCGCCGAGTTCGAAGTGGTGGTGCAGCGGCGCCATTCGAAAGACCCGTCTACCCGTGCCGGTGCGTATTCGGGTGAACTTGAACCAGCCGGTCTGAATGATCGACGAGACGGTGATTGCCGCGTACAAGCCGCCTAGGGCGATGAGCAGCAGCTCGGTGCGGGTGAGGATGGCCAGGCCCGCCATCAGACCGCCGAGGGCGAGGGAACCGGTGTCACCCATGAAGATCTTGGCCGGCGCGGCGTTCCACCAGAGGAAGCCGAAGCACGCGGCCATCGCCGACGCGGCCACGATCGCGAGGTCAAGCGGGTCGCGCACGTCGTAGCAGCCGGCGGCCGGGTTGCGGATGTCAAGGCATTGGTTGCGCGACTGCAGGAACGTGATCAGCGTGAACGCACCGAAGACCATGGCTGCCGCGCCGGCAGCCAACCCGTCGAGGCCGTCGGTGAGGTTCACCGCGTTCGAGGTGGCGGAGATGATCAGGTACGCGAGGATGACGAAGCCGATCGCGCCGATGCCCAGCACCTTGATGTCGCGGACGTAGGAGACGTGCGTCGAGGCCGGGGTGAGGCCGAAGCGATTCTTGAACATCAGCGCCAGCACGCCGAAGACCACCGCGACGAGCAGCTGCCCGAGGAACTTGGCCCGCGCGCGCAGGCCGAGGCTGCGCTGCCGGCGAAGCTTGATGAGGTCGTCGAGGAAACCGACCGCGCCCAACCCGACCATCAGGAACAGGGCGAGCACGCCCGAGGCCTGCACGCCGCCGTCGCCGCGGACGGCACGCACGATGTGGGCCGCCGCGTAACCCACGACGGTGGAGCCGATGATGGCGACGCCGCCCATGGTGGGCGTGCCGCGCTTGATCAGGTGGGTCTGCGGCCCGTCGAGGCGGATCTCCTGGCCGAACCCGCGACGGCGGAAGTACACGATCACCATGGGCGTGCAGAGGATCGAGGTCATCAGCGAGAAGGTGGCGGCGATGAGGATCGTCTTCATCCTGCTTCGCCTCCATCGTCCGTGGCTGCCCCATCGGTGATGGCCTCGGCTACCCGCTCGAGGCGCGCGGCGCGTGAAGCCTTCACCAGTACGACGTCGGCAGCTCGCAACTCGCTGCGGAGCAGCGCGATCGCCGCGTCGACATCGGGAACCCACCGCGACTCATCGGGAGCCGAGCTTTCCAGAGCGGCCCCCTGCTGGATCGGGCGGGCCACCTCGCCCACCGCGATGACGTGCGCTACGTGCAGCCGCGCGGCCAAGCGGCCGACGGCCTGGTGCTGGGCCGGTCCGTCGTCGCCCAGCTCGGCCATCTCGCCCAGCACCGCGAACGTGCGACCCGCGCGGTGGCTGCCGACCGCGGCGAGCGTCTGCAGCGCCGCCCGCACGGACTCGGGGTTGGCGTTGTAGGCGTCGTTGATCACGAGCACATCGTCGCGGCGCTCGGTGACCTCCATGCGCCAGCGGCTCGCTGGGGTCACCTCGCCCAGCTCCGCGACCAGCTCGGCGAAGGCCATGCCGCACTCGAGGGCCACAGCGGCGGCGGCCAGCACGTTCCCGACGTGGTGCTCGCCGACCAGGCGCAGGGCGACGCGTCTGCGGTCGGCTCCGGAAACGAGGTCGAAGCTCGCCCGACCCAGCGCGTCCAGTTCCACGTTCTCGGCGCGCAGGTCGGCCTGCTCGGACCTCCCGACGGTGAGCACGCGGGCCTGGGTGCGGGTGCGCATCGCGAGCACGAGCGGGTCATCGGCATTGAGGACGGCGAGCCCGCCGGGCGGCAGCGCCTCGACGAGTTCGCCCTTGGCCTGCGCGATCGCCTGCCGCGAGCCGAACTCGCCGAGGTGTGCGCTGCCGACGTTGAGCACGACGCCGATCCGCGGTGGCGCGATCTCGGCCAGGTAGCGGATGTGCCCGATCCCGCGCGCGCTGGTCTCAAGGACGAGGAACCGGGTGGACGGGTCGGCGCGCAGCACCGTGTACGGGTGCCCCAGCTCGTTGTTGAACGAGCCGGGCGGCGCGACGGTCGGCCCGAGGCGGGCGAGCAGCTGGGCCAGCACGTCCTTCGTCGAGGTCTTGCCCGACGAGCCGGTGACGCCGATGACCAGGGCGTCGGGCAGTCGACGCACGACGGCTGCGGCCAGGGCGGCCAGTGCGGCGAAGCCGTCGGCGACCTCGATCACCGGCCCGTCGACCGGTCGGGTGACGAGACTTGCGGCGGCGCCGGCGGCAGCGACCGCGTCGACGAAGTCGTGACCGTCGACGTGTTCGCCGGGCAGGGCCAGGAACAGGCCCCCGGGCGTGATCTGGCGCGAGTCGAACTCGACGCTGCCGATGACGGGCGTGGCCGGGTCGGCGCCGACGAGCCGCCCGCCAACGATGCCGGCCACCTCGCCGAGGGTGAGCGCGATCATGCTTCGGCCGCCAGCTGGTCGCGCAGCACGATGCGGTCGTCGAAGGGGTACACGACGCCATCGATCTCCTGGCCGCTCTCGTGCCCCTTGCCCGCGACGAGCAGCGTGTCGCCCTCGCCGGCCGCGGCCACCCCTGTCGCGATGGCCTCGACGCGGTCGCCGACCTCGACGACCTCGCCGCGCTCGGCGGCGGGCACCGCGAGCGCGCCGTCGAGCATGGCCCGCCGAATAGCGGCGGCGTCCTCGGAGCGGGGGTTGTCGTCGGTGACGATGACGAGGTCGGCGCCGCGCGCGGCTATCTCACCCATGTGCGGCCGCTTGCCGCGGTCGCGGTCACCACCGCAGCCCAGCACGATGATCAGTTTCTTCGCGGTGAGCGGGCGCAGCGCGCGCAGCGCGCCGTCCACAGCAGCCGGCTTGTGGCTGTAGTCGACGACAGCCAGGAACGGTTGCCCGGCGTCGATGCGCTCCATACGTCCAGGTACGGAGGCGGTGGCGACCGCTGGTGCCGCAACGTGGACCGGCACACCGTCGGCATGCAGCACGGCAAGGGCGAGCAGGGCGTTGGCCACGTTGTAGGCACCCGGGATGGCGCAACCGGTCACCAACTCGACATCCGGGCCGTGCACCACGAACGCCGTGCTGCCGTCGGGCCGTTCGACGATCTTGCTCGCCCGCCAGGTAGCCGCAGCACCGGCAGTACTTACCGTCGTCGGAGCGGTCATCCCGCTTGCCAGCCGGACCCCCCACTCGTCGTCGATGACCACCACCGGGCGGTCGGTGCGCTCGAACAACGAGGCCTTCGCTGCGAAGTAGTCCTCCATGTCGGTGTGGAAGTCGAGGTGGTCCTCGGAGAGGTTGGTGAAGGCGGCGACGTCGAAGCCGATGCCGTCGACCCGCCCCATCCGCAGCGCATGGCTGGACACCTCCATCGCGACGTCGGTGACGCCTTGCTCGCGCATGACGGCGAGCAGCGATTGGAACTCCGGCGCCTCGGGAGTGGTGAAGCGGGCCTTGACCTCGGTGTCGTCGATCAGCGTTGCCACCGTGCCGATCAGTCCGCTCGTGCGTCCTGCGGCCTGCAACCCGGCCCGCATGAGAAAGGTGGTGGTCGTCTTGCCGCTGGTGCCAGTGACGCCCAGGATCCGCAGTCCCCTGGACGGGCGGCCGTAGACCTCGGCCGACACCGTCCCGAGCACCGGGCGGACCTGCTCGACCTCGAGCACCGGGACGTCGGCGGGCAGCATGGCTCGGCCCGCGGCGTCGGTGAGCACGGCGACCGCACCGGCCTGGAGCGCGGCAGCGGCGTATGCGGCGCCGTGGGCGGTGCGTCCCGGCAGGGCCGCGAACAAGTCACCGGCCCGAACGAGGTCGCTGGCCGCGGTGATTCCGGTGACCTCAACGTCCGCGCCGTGCACAGCACCTCGCCCGAGCGCGAGGTCACCCAGGCGACTCGGCGTACGCCTGGCCGGACGCGGGATCTCGGTGATGGGCCCAGCGGACAACGGACGCGGCGACACGTCAGCAGACGTTAGCGGGCAGGTAGCGCCGATCCTGGCCGGCGCAGTCCTCCAGCGGTACGTGCTTCGACTTCGCGCCGGTCGGGGGGATCTGCGCGTGCTGCACCTCGTAGACGGCAATGTGGTGGAACAGCGGGGCCGCGACGTCACCGCCCTCGACGCCGTGCGCGGGGTTGTCGACCATGATCGCCACGACGAACTGCGGGTCGTCGGCCGGCACCATGCCCGCGAAGGTGTCCCAGTTCTTGTAGCTCGAGTACCGGCCGCCGTGCGCCGGATCGGGCTGCTGCGCGGTGCCGGTCTTGCCCGCGATGCGGTAGCCGGGGATGGCTGCCTTGACGCCGGTGCCGCCGGCCATCGTCACCGACTCGAGCATGGTCCGCAGCGTCTTGGACGTTTGGCTGCTGACAACCCGGATGCCTTTCGGCTGCTGGGTGACCTTGACGGCGCCGTCGGGGTTCGTCACGGACTGCACGATGCGCGGGGGGATGCGCACGCCGTTGTTGGCGATGGTCTGGTAGATCGAAGCCAACTGCAGCACGGTCATCGACTCGCCCTGGCCGAAGGGCAGGTTGGCGAACGTCGAGTCCGACCAGTCCTGGATCGGCGGGACGTAACCGCTGCTCTCGCCGGGCAGCTCGATACCGGTCTTCTCGCCGACGCCGAACAGCTTCTCGTAGTGGTACCAGGTGGCCGGGCCGAGCCGATTGGCGATCTTCAGGGTGCCGACGTTCGACGACTCGGCCAGGATGCCGGTGGCCGTGAACGTCTGAATGGAGTGGTCCCAGGCGTCGCGGATCGTGACGCCGCCGGTCCGGATCGAGTCCGGCACGCGGTAGAGCGACTGCGGGGTGAGCTGGCCCTCCTGCAGGGCGGCGGCGAACGTGACCGACTTCTGCACCGAGCCCGGCTCGAACGCGGACATGACGGCGGGGTCGATCGGCTCGTCTTGGTTGATCGTGTTGGGGTTGGTGGCGTCGAAGGTGCCCGACGCGGCCAGCGCCAGCACCTGCCCGGTGTGCGCGTCGAGCACCGCCATCTGCGCGCCCCTGGCCTGGGACTCGGGCACCACCTGGTTCAGGTACTGCTGCGCGACGAACTGCAAGTTCTGGTCGATGGTGAGCTTGATGCTCGCGCCGTTGACGGCGGGTTTCGTATCGGCGCGACTGCTCGGGTTGACGTTGCCGGAGCTGTCGACGGCGTAGCTGCGGCTGCCGTTGCGGCCCGCGAGCACGCTGTTGAACTCGGACTCGATGCCAGCCGCGCCGGAACCGTCGGAGTGCACGGTGCCGACGATATTGGCCGCCGTCGTCCGGCCCGGGTACTGCCGCTGGGTGGTCGCCTGTTCGTAGATGCCGACGAGGTCGAGACCCATGACCTGCTGCGCGGTGACGGGCGACAGCGCGGTGGCCAATACGGCATTGCGGCTCTTGACCGACAGCGCGGAGACAATCGCGGCCTGCGACTGACCGATCAGCGGCGAAAGCACCTTGGCGTAATGGGCGCGGGCCGTCGGCGCGACCTGGTGAGGGTCGGCGGTGATGTCCTGGGCGTTGGAGGTGAATGCGATGGGCGTGCCGAAGCGGTCGGTGATGGTGCCGCGCAACGCGTTCAGCTCGACGGTGTTGTCGCGCTGAGCGGCGGCGGCGCCGGCGTAGTTGTTGTGGTCGAGGCCCTGCAGCTGGACGAGACGCCCGCCGATGACGAGCAGCAACGTGCATACCGCGGCGAAGCCGTAGCGGACGCGCCCGTCGAGGCGGCCGAGGCGCAACCTGCGGACCCGGCGGGACGGCCGGCGAGCCGGTGGTCGCTGTTGTCGACGTTGGGTGGGGCGACCGGACGGGTCAACCCGCCGTCGGCCGGCAGCACTTCCCCGCAGTGCTGCCGGCGACGACGGCGGGCCGAACCGCTGTCCGGCGGACGGCGCGCCCCCGCGCGCGCCCGCCTGGTGAGGGGCCCCTCCCCCGGGGCGTCCTCGAGTCGGTGCGCCCCGTGGCCGCCGGTCGGTCATCGAGTGCCTCCCGGCAGGGTCAGCGTCGGGGTGGGAGTGGGAGTGGGTGTGGGCTTCCTGGGTGCCGGCGTCCTCGGTGCAGGGGTCTTCGTCGAGCGGCCCGAGGTCT